>JAOAAR010000022.1 GCA_026418755.1 Planctomycetota bacterium | reverse complement strand
GAACTGGCAGGTGTTGAGCGACACCGACCCACGCGAGACAGCGAAGAACGACCACAAGCCATTTATCATCTACGCTTATTCGCAGAAGGACAAGGAGCATAAAGGAATCCAATGGTGCGAGTGGGACCTTTTCCCGCACGAAGAGTTCAAAAAGGAGGCAGGAGAATTCAACTGCTACAAACTAGACTTAGAAAACGCCAAGGAGATGGCGAAGAAACTTTCAATCTCATCTTGCGGTCTGTATATATATGATTCAAAGGGAAAGCAGGTGAAGAAGTTGGACAAGCCGACCTCTATTGAGAAACTGTTGAAAGATATGGAGAAGTTGGTTCCCCCGCCACCGAAGAAGTAGCGACTTGAGGTAGCGTTTTTTACTCCTGCTGATTCTGTTATTTGAAAATGAGCGACATTTCTGTTACCAGTAGAGACCATGAAAGGGCTCTCTAAGCAGGTTTTATTACAACAAGTGTAAAAAAACGAATTCATCCTCAAAGAGGGTGATACAGGAAGTGCTTTTTTTCGTATAATTTAAGCGGGTTGATTTAATGGGGGATTTTGCAATGAAGAAGTTAGGCATTTTTCTATGTGTTCTGTCGGTGTTGAGTTTAGTTTTTGGTGAGGATGCTGTGAGGACGAAAGACGGCAAGCGGTTTAGTGGAGAGATTCAGAAGTTTGACGGCAAGATTTTGGTCCTTAAGACCAAATATGGAACTCTTGAGATTCCGGCAGGCGATATAGAATTTTTTGAGAAAGAGATGTGGAGAGTCAAGATTGGCAAGCGGCAGGTGATTGAAGGAGAAGTGATTGAGGAAGATAAAGAGAAGGTTCGTTTCAGGACGCCGTATGGAGAATTGACATTTCCCAAGAAGGAGGTTGAACTGGAGAAGTTCAAGAAGGTGATGAAGGGGACAGGAGAGGAGATAACTGTGTCTCAGGAGGAGGCGGCGCAACTTCACAGGCAGGCGCTTGCTCTTTTACAACAGAAGAAGTTTGATGAAGCAATCAAGGTGTATGAGAGGATTCTGATAGTGTTTCCTGAGGATGAGATAGCGCTTTATAACACCGCTTGTGCATATGCGTTAAAAGGTGATAGGGAGGCGGCGGCAGAGTATTTGAAGCGTTCTGTTCTAGCGGGTTATGTGGATTTCAGGCATATGGAAAGGGACACTGACCTGGATTCGATTAGGGAGCATCCTACATACAAGGAGATTATGGAGAAGAAGGAGGAGTATGAGTATAAGGCGGCTCATAAGAGGTTAGAGGGACTTAAGAAGCGGTTTGGGGAGAACTATCTATACAAGATAGACCAGGAGAGTCGTCTTATTTTCGCCACAAACACTTCGGAGGAGATTCTTGAGAGATTGAAGAAGGTTCTTCTTGAATTTGCACAGGCGCAGTGGGGTTATCTGTTCAAGAACAAGCCGACATATTACATAACAATTGTTCTTCCGACGACGGAGGATTTTCGAAAGTTGGTAGGGAATCAGGCGATTGGAGGGTTCTACAATCATGCTTCACGGACACTTATAACGCCTTCGATAGGGGGGGCGTTGATTCACGAGTTCACGCACGCTCTCCATTTTGCTGATATGGATGCGCGGAGGCAGCAGCATCCGTCTTGGATTGTTGAAGGGTTTTCGACCTGTTTTGAGACTTCAGAGGTGAGAGATGGAAAACCTTGTCCTAAGCAGAATTACAGGTTGAGTGTGGTTCAGCAGGCGGTCGCTGCTGGCAATTTCATTCCCTTGGAGAGGTTTTTCAGATTGAATCATCAGCAGTATATGCAGAATGCGAGTCTGTGCTATGCCATGAGTAGAAGTATTATGTTCTATTTGTGGAGGAACGATTTGTTGGTTAAATTTTATCAGACTTATACTGAGGAGGAGTATGGTAAGGACTCGAGCGGGCGGAGTGCTATTGAGAAGGTTAGCGGAAAGAAACTGGATGAGTTTCAGAAAGAGTGGGTAGAGTGGGTGAAGAACGAGAAGATTGACGAGAAGCGTGTAGCGAAAGGGGGACCGTTTATGGGGATAGCCTCTTCACCTGCCGCTGGTGGGCTTCAGATTATGCAGGTGGTTGCAGGTTCTCCTGCTGAGAAGGCTGGGCTTAAAGCAGGGGATTTAGTGACAAGCATAGATGGACAGCCAGTAGCGAGTCAAGAGCAATTGGTCGAGTTGTTGATGATGCACAAGCCTGGTGATGTTCTTGAACTGGAAGTTATCCGCGGTGCAGAGAAGTTAAGGTTGAAAATCGAGTTAGGGACAAGAGAAGAGTAAAAGATGGCTAAGACAGAGCCGCAAGACATACTTTTCGGGAAGATTGCACTCCACAACGGTTTCGTCACCGAGGAGCAACTTGCGAATGCGTTAAGGGTTCAGCATTCTTCTGTGAGTCCTCGTCGGTTGGGCGAAGTCCTTCTTGAGATGGGGTATATTTCTTCGGAGCAGTTACAGCTCATTCTTCGCTCGCAAGATATGCGCCTCGATACACAGGATAAACGGTTGAAGATGAGGAAGCGGGATGTGCTGTTCGGAGCGGTTGCGGTTCGTTTGGGGTTCGCGTCCAAAGGAGAGATAAACGAGGCGGTCAGGAAGCAAGCGCAGATGCGTGAGCAAGGGAAAGAGGTTTCACTTGGGGAGATATTGGTCGAGAGCGGGGTTCTCACAACTTCTCAAGTGAAGACGGTTCTTTCGTACCAGCGCAGGAGCATAATGGTTTGTCAGGGGTGCAATCGAAGATACAATGTTGTGAACCCGATTCCGACGAGGCAGACGAAGTGTCCCGAATGCGGTTCTCTTTTAGTTGAGCCGGAGAAATTGGATTCTCCAAAGGTGGATGCCTCAATTGAGGAGGAGATTCCGCCAGGCACTTTCTCTATTGGCGATTATATTATTCTGGAGGAGATTTCTCGGGGTGGTATGGGTGTTGTGTATAAAGCGCGTAAACGGGGCACAAATCTCATCGTTGCGCTTAAGATGATGTTAGACGAGAAGGAATCGCTTAAAGAGGAGGTGGCTCGGTTCGAGAACGAGGCGAAGGCGATTGCGACTTTAAACCATCCGAACATTGTCTCCGTTTCCGACCTTTGCTGTGTAGAAGGTAAAAGGTTTTTCTGTATGGAATATATTGAGGGGAAAACTCTTGCGAGTGTGATAGACGAGGGGGGTGTAAGCATTAAGGATGCTCTTTCGATAGTTCGTACGGTTGCTGAGGCGCTGGATTATGCGCATTCGCATAAGATTTTTCATCGTGACATAAAGCCATCGAACATAATGGTAGAAGAGAAGACAGGCAGGATTGTTCTGATGGATTTTGGGCTTGCGGTGCGTCAGGAGCAGACGATGAGATTGACGAAGACAGGGTTTGCGGTAGGCACGCCGTTATATATGGCGCCCGAAAGTGCTATGGGAAGCAACATCAGGGAGTATGACCCCCGAAGCGATGTGTATTCTCTTGGGTGTGTTTTGTACGAACTTTTGACAGGTAGGCTTCCGTTCGTTACGGACAATCCTTTGGAACTGATGGTGAAGAAGATGAACGAGGAGCCGCCTTCGCCGTCTGTTTTCAATCCATTGATACCGAGAGCGGTAGAAAAAATTGTTCTTCGTTGCATAGCGCGGAAGAAGGAGGAACGGTATCCTAGTGCTCGTGCTCTTGCCGATGAACTCGCTTTATATCAGAACAAGAGTTGGGCGCGGCACAGGAGACAGGATATACTTATGCGGATTGCGAAAGTTGGCGCCACCATTGGGCTTCTTACTATCATCGCCTACGGGGTGTATATTACGACGACTCAGTTTTTCACACGCCTTTTTTAGTGGCGGAAGTGGCGACGCCCCGTAAAAAGCATCACAATTCCTCGTTCGTCTGCGGCTTTGATTGCTTCTTTGTCGCGCATAGAGCCCCCAGGCTGGACGATAGCCGTCACGCCAGCGTCAGCAAGGACATTGATTCCGTCAGGAAACGGAAAGAAAGCGTCCGAGCCAGCGACCGCACCTTCAGCACGGTTTCCTGCTTTCATCACAGCCACTTTTGCTGCATCAACCCGCGCCGTCTGCCCGCCTCCAGCGCCTACCAGTGATAGATTCTTAACGAGTGCGATTGCGTTTGACTTGACCCACCTTGCGCAATGGTATGCGAAACGGAGGTCTTTGGTCTGTTCTTCGGTTGGTTTCTTTTTGGTAACCGTTTTCCATTCAGAAAAATCGTCTTTTTCCGTGTCGGCATCCTGAACGAGAAGTCCACCTGATATGTATCTCAACTCTTTTTCGTCAGGTGCGCTTACAGAGTCGACTTTCAGGATTCGCAGGTTTGATGACCATTTCGCATTTGTCATAAGGATTTTCAGTGCATCCTCATCGTATCCTGGGGCAACGACTACCTCGAAGAATCGCTCGTCAGTCGCCACCAGTTTTGCCGTCTCGACATCAAGTTTGCGGTTGAAGGATATGACTCCTCCGAAGGCGCTTGTAGGGTCACCTTCGAAGGCTTTAGTGAAGGCTTCCGCAAGAGTTTCTCCCAACGCAAGTCCGCAGGGGATTGTATGTTTGATGATTGCGGCGGCGGGAGAAGTGAGATTGCGGACGCAGTTGAGTGCTGCTTCCGCATCGAGATAGTTGTTGAAAGAAAGCGCTTTCTCTGCGGAGATAACTTCTGCCTGCGCCAGGGAGCCTCTGACCTTCGTGGTTTTTCTGTATAATGTGGCGCTTTGATGAGGATTCTCTCCGTAACGCATAGCACCGACTCTCTGGTAACTTAAAACCAGATGGGACGGGCTTGTCTCTCCTGCCTTCTCTCTCAAATAATTGTTTATCTGGGCATCATAGTGTGCAGTAAGGGCAAATGCTTCCGTCGCAAACGCAAGGCTGGTAGCATCGGAGATGGAGCCTTTGTTTCTACGCATCTCTTCGAGGACAGGTTCATATTGCTCTTTAGAAGTGATTACAACGACAAACTTGTGGTTCTTTGCTGCTGCTCTGACCATCGAAGGACCGCCGATGTCAATGTTTTCGATGACTTCTTCAAATTTCGCACCTTTTGCAACCACTTTTTCGAAGGGATAAAAGTTGACGACGACCATATCGAAAGTGGCGATTGAATGTTTGGCAAGCGCTTTCATATCGCTGGACACATCACGCCTTGCCAAAATGCCCCCGAAGACTTTCGGATGAAGAGTTTTGACTCTTCCGTCAAGTAGGACACCGTAACCTGTATAATCTCCGATGTCAGAGACTTTTATACCTGCTTCTCTGAGGGTAGTTGCCGTGCCGCCGGTGGAGTAGACTTCCACACCAAATTTGGTTTCCAGTTCGCGCACGAACTCAACAATACCCTTTTTGTCATAGACGCTTACAAGTGCTCTTTCGATCTTTATCATATCACTTCTCCAGAAAGATTATCTTCTGTAAGTCCATTCAGTATTAGCGTATTTTTCAGCAATCAGTTTTTTTGCAAGCGCCAACTCGTCATCAGTCGGTTGCGAAGCCTCAAAAATTATCCCCATCTTTTCGGTGAAGGCAAGAAAAATCGCTTCTTTCAAATCTTCATAGGTCACTTTGCGGGGTGCTGTAAGGTTGACGAAGCCTGATGCAGGAACAAGAGGGTTCATTTCTAATGGGATAGAACCGTGTTGGAGGAAGCCTCTTTTTGTTCGGCGCTGTGCACTGCCGACCAATTTCCGCCCTTCGCATACTATATCGCAGGAGATTGTGCGCTCAAAACATAAGAACCGTTCAGGTGGGTCCTCTGCGCTATCTCCCCGCACAAAGGCTTTGACTCCCACTTTTTCCAAAGCGGCAATAATTATTCCGTGTATTGTCTGGTATGCTGTGACTGTGGAGCGTGCAATCTGATGGGATACAGGAGTCACAACGGCAAATGTCAATTCGTCCTTATGGCAAATAGCACCGCCGCCAGTCGGTCTACGCACAATGGTGTAGCCTTGCGCTCTGTAACTCTCCATATCAACGCTGACAGTCTCTTGAAAATATCCGAGTGAGAGGGCGGGGGGAAACCATCTGTAACATCTAAGAACAGGAAGGACCACAAGGGACATAAGGGATTCGTCTAACGCCATATTGAATGCGCCGTCTAAGGGAGGAGTCTCGATGAAACGCCATCTTTCTACCATCATTGTGTATGCTTCTTCAAGTAAAAAGGTTTTCTTGCTACTTTGGCTTTCACTCTTCTACCGCGTATTTCAATTTCCAGTTCTCTACCTATCTGAGCAAATCGAGGTTCTATATAACCTAATGCAATGGAGCGAGAAAGGACAGGTGAATATGTACCGCGAGTGACGGTGCCGACTCTCTTACCATCGGCAAAGATGGGAGAGCCTTCGCGCGGGATTCTTGGCTGCTCAACACTGATGGAGACAATCTTTTTCTTTAGGGCTTTTTCTCTTTCGGAGAGGAAAACTTCTCTGCCGATGAACTGTTTGTCGGCTGACACGAATTGGGCTAAATCAGCCTCAAACGGAGTAGTTTCTTCGTCAATTTCTGAGCCGTAAAGGAGGAAACCTGCCTCGATTCTTAGGCTGTTTCTTGCTCCAACTCCTGCGGGTATCAAGTATTCACTTGTTCCGAGTTCCAGAATCGTCTCAAAAAACCGCTCTCCATAGGAACAGTCAAGTAGTATTTCAAAACCGTCTTCTCCTGTATAGCCAACGCGTCCGATAACCACTTCTGCGCCGCCAGTAGCGAAGGCTTCGCAGGCGAAGCCGCTTTTAAGGCGTGACAGTTCCATATCTGTCAGTCTTTGCAGGTGGAATTGGGCTCGTCGTCCTTGAAGTGCAAAGCAGAGAATCTTTTCGCTTATGTCGTGTAAGAGCACACCTTCTGGTGCATCCTGTTTGAGCCTTTCGAGGACCTTCTCTTTGACGAGCGGATTAACACTCACAATAAACCTTTCCCGAAGTTTATAGACAACACAGTCTGCAAAGATGGTGCCTTTTTCTGTAAGCATAAGAGCGTAAAAGCCGCGCCCGACAGGTCTTTTGGCAAGATGGCGAGTCACATGCCTCTCAAGAAAGGGTTCAGCGTCCTTGCCGCTTATCTCGATTCTCCCTAAATAGGAGAGGTCAAAGAGTGCCGATGAGACGCGGACATAGGTATGCTCTGTGATTATCGACTCGTAGAACAAGGGGAGTTGCCAATCGCCGTATTCCTCGAATCGCGCACCCAACCTTTCGTGCAAGTTGTGTAGAAGCAACCTTTTCAACGCATCTCCTTCTGTTTTTAAGAAATTGTAACATTTCACCTTATTTCAATCAAATCTTATTCCACTTTAATCTATCCCTCACTATTTTAAGAGGCTTCTTCTCGATTCTTTTCCAGCGTTATGCCGTATAACTTGATTTTTGCATCAAGTGTCGGTCTTGAGATGCCCAATATCTTCGCCGTTTTTGATTTGTTGTAACCACAGGACGCCAAAACCGTTTCGATTGCTGTTTTTTCAGCCATTTCCAGAACTTTTTCTCGTATTTTTGAAAGAGGAAGATTTTGTTGGGCGAGAAGTTTGGCGCTCAATTTTGTGGTTCCTTGAGGGTCTTCAGTCACTCTGAGTGCTTTCTCCAACAGGGTAGGGGAGAGATGCTCTACCCCGATGGTTCCCGATGAGAGCGCTGCTGCCCGCTCCATCTCGTTGCGCAACTCGCGCACATTTCCGTCCCAGGTGTGACGAATTAGGACATCCATCGCATCAGGGGTGATATGAGGCTTTGTTGTCTTGTTCCTACGAGCGATGTCGCTTAAAAAGTGGTCCACCAAAAGGGGGATGTCTTCTTTTCGCTCTCTCAAAGGAGGGATGGTCAATGTGACCACATTTATACGGAATAGCAGGTCGTCTCTGAATTTCCCCTCGGCGACCATTCTGATGAGGTCCTTGTTTGTTGCGGAGATAATACGGAAATCAACCTTGATCTCCTCGTTTGCGCCTAATCTTCTGAGTCTTTTTTCCTCGATGACGCGGAGTAGTTTTGCCTGCATATTGGCTGACATATCACCGATCTCATCCAGGAACAGAGTACCTCCATCCGCCAACTCAAGAAGCCCGCTTTTGTCACGCTCTGCTCCTGTAAACGCTCCTCGAGCATAACCGAAGAGTTCGCTTTCAAGCAACTCAGCAGGAATGGCAGAACAGTTCACAGCGACGAATCTGTGACGGCTCCTTTTACTGTGCTCGTGAATCGCCCGGGCGAGCAACTCCTTTCCTGTGCCACTTTCTCCTTGCAAGAGGATAGGTACATCTGCCTCGGTAACACGGTCTATCAAGTGTAAGACACCTAACATTGTGGGGCTTCGTGTCACAATAGTGGGATACTCGTATTTGAGTGCGACTTGCTGTTCCGATAACAGTTTCTGTGCCTCTAACAAGTCATGCTCTTTCTGCTCGACCAACTTCTTTAAGTTCTCGTTCAATTCCTCAACACGCCGCATCGCCGCTTCCAATTCCTCCTTCTTTCGTAAGTTTTCCTCAAACAGTCGGGCATTTCTCACCGCAATGGATGCCTGGTCGGCGAACAATTCGAGAATTCTCAAATCGCTTGAATCGAACACTCCCCGTTCCAGGCGATTGTCAACATAAAGAACGCCAATAGTCTCTTGCCCTACCAGAAGCGGGACACAAAGAACAGAGCGAAGCCTCAAACCGTGAACACTCAAAAACTCTTTGAAGCGTTCATCATCCTGTGCGTCAACGCTCAAGATAGGTTTTCCGCTGTTAAGAACTGTTTTCGCTATGGAGTGGCTCACCTTCAAATCAGCCTTTTTTACAGGTTCCCCGTCTAGGTTGAGCGAGACAAAAGTGGTCAGTTTACCACTGTCGGAAAGAATCAGAAATGCCCGCTCGCCACGCACCACCTCCAAGACTTTCTCCATAATCACGGAGAGAAGTTTTTTCAGGTTCAGTTCAGCGCCTAATGCCCTGTTTATGAACAGCAGTTTCTCCAGCACAGCGCGTTCCTGCTCACTGTCCCTCTTACCTCGCTTCTTCTCACTCTTTCGCTCCTCGTCAACTTTGAAAATCTCATCAAGAGGAGAATTACCGTAGCGCGTATCCACTCCCGCATCTGTTCCGCTGCGAAACACGAACCTCTGGTTTCCTACTCTGATTTCATCTCCGTCAAGGAGCACTTTCCGCATTATGCTCCGTCCATTCACAAATGTTCCGTTTCGACTTCCAAGGTCAACTATTTCCCAGCCGTTCTCCGTCTTCTCGAGCCGACAATGGTATCTTGAGACGCGCACCTCGCTGACCACGATATCGTTGTCCTGCCCGCGTCCGATTCTCACGACGCCTTCTAACTCCACCACTTTGCCATCGCTCTCCAGACGAGGTTTTTCCAAAACTTACACCTCCTTTTTCTCTTCTTCTGTCTCCTCTTCCTCAATCTCTATGCCAGCCTTTTCCGCCGCCATCCTTTTGAGCGACTTCTCACCGCATCTTCCGTATGCCCATACAGCATTTGCAAACTTCCCCTTCCTCATCGCCGCATAAGCGGTAGCACGCCAGTCCTCTATTTCCACCTTATCTGGAAACTTTTCCGCTATCTTTGCCAGAAGATAATAATCGCCTTCTTCTATCGCCAAACGCTTGATTTTCTCGATTCCTGATACGACGCTACCCATCAAATAGAACTCAAGAGCATCTACATATCTTCCTTCATCAAACAAAAGGTCTCCCCAGTACTGATGTTCTGTGTCACTCCTATCATACAGGAGAGTCCTCTTCTCGAGAGCCCACGGAATCTTTCCTTTCTTCGCCATCCCTTATCTCCCTCTCTCCCTTATCCATTATAAATCTGAGCGTGTTTTCCCGCAACATTTCTGATGCTCTCCGAACAGTCCGTTAAGTCTCTCTTTCCAAGCCGCCTGATAGGTTTTTGTTGCTGCCCGCTTGTCAGGTAAAAATAGAAAATGGCTACTGAAAAATAAGGGGTTTTGTTGATAATTCCCCTTGAAAAGGGAGAATTAGATTCGTGGTGTTAGGAGGAGATTTTATGCCTGACAAAAAAGACGAATATCTTGCAAAGGCGAAGAAGCCTGCGGAACTGGCGGTTAAACTGCACCCGTTTTTCAAAGGGAAGTTTGAAGTCGTGCCGAAATGCATCATTCGTGATTTTTCCGATTTTGCCATCTGGTATACGCCTGGGGTCGCCCAGCCCTGCCGCGAGATTCAGCAGAGTCCTGACAAGGTTTGGGAGCACACAAACAGGGCAAACTACATTGCAGTCATCTCTGATGGAACGCGCGTGCTGGGATTAGGTGACATAGGTCCTGAAGCGGCGATGCCTGTGATGGAAGGGAAGGCGCTTCTCTTCAAGTATCTTGGTGGTGTGGACGCTGTACCGCTATGTGTCTCAGCAAAAGACGCCGACGAGTTCATCAAAACGGTCAAGTATCTTGAGCCGTCGTTCGGAGGAATCAACCTGGAGGATATTGCTCAGCCTAAGTGCTTTAAAATTCTTGAAACTCTGCGGAAAGAGATGAACATCCCTGTTTGGCATGACGACCAGCAAGGCACAGCGGCAGTCACTGTTGCCGGTCTCATAAATGCCCTCAAACTCGTCGGAAAGAGAATGGACAAAATCAGAGTAGCGATGGTAGGAGCAGGTGCTGCAAATATCTGTATCTTGCAGGTTCTCATTAAAGCAGGAGTCAATCCTGAACTGGTCGTTATGTGTGACACAAAAGGGACGCTTCACAAGGGACGTACTGAACTGAAAAAAGATTATCCCGAGAAATGGCATTTCTGCCAGACGACAAACAAAGCGAACATCGTAGGCGGTATTCCTGATGCTATGAAGAAGGCAGATGTTCTGATTGCGCTTTCAAAACCAGGTCCCGATACAATCAAGAAAGAATGGATAGAACTTATGGCGAAAGACCCCATCGTTTTTGTCTGCGCCAATCCTATTCCTGAAATCTGGCCTTGGGAGGCAAAGGAAGCAGGCGCCCGAATAGTGGCAACGGGCAGAAGTGACTTCCCGAATCAGGTAAACAATTCACTCGGATTTCCAGGAATCTTTCGCGGCGCACTCGATGTAAGGGCGAAGACCATTACTGACGAGATGTGCATCGCTGCTGCTTACGAACTTGCGAAGTGTGCGGAAGACAAAGGAATCCATGAAGAGTACTTGATCCCAACAATGGATGAATGGGAAGTGTTTCCGCGTGAAGCGGTAGCGGTTGGAATGAAGGCGATTGAACAAGGAGTCGCTCGAGTGAAGATGAGCCGCGAGGAACTCTTTAAAACGGCGGAGAAGACGATTCGCCACGCCCGAGAGGAGACACAGAAACTGATGGAAGCAGGTATAATTCCGATGCCTCCTGCCGAATGGCATCTGTAAGGAATAGCATTTGGCTTTGTTGGGAAAGTTCCTTGACAAACAGAAGGTTTGAAATAAAATAGAAAACGGTTTTTGGGCTCATAGCTCAGTTGGCAAGAGCGCACGCCTGATAAGCGTGAGGTCGGTGGTTCGAATCCACCTGGGCCCATAATTTTTTCGGGGTGTGGCGCAGTCTGGTTTAGCGCGCCAGCATGGGGGGCTGGAGGTCGGGGGTTCGAATCCCCCCGCCCCGATGTAGCGGGCTGGTAGAATTCGCAATAACACCATCCAAAGTATAAATCTCAAGAACTCCTCCTATCGGCTCGTGAACCATTCTTCTGCCGTAGCGCCTTGTTCTGAAATTAACAACTACTCTTCTTACACATTGACGCAAAATCTCCTTCAACAATGGCATAGTCCGAGATGCGCAAGCAATCTTCAAACTCAAAAGCAACTCGTATGCTTTCTGTGCTGCAGTGTCCAATCCGCCCAAGTCAGTCTTCTTCTCTTCCGCCTCTATCAATTGTCTCTCAAGTGCTTCCTTTTCAAGACGCAGAGCGGTTAACTTTGAATTGACAAACAAACGATTCTCAGGAGAGATACTCTCCAATATCAGGTTGACCCTTGCTTCAATTTCAGATATCCTTCGCCTGATTTCTGATGTGTTATTTCTTTTCTCGTCAAGGTCTGGCTTGAGCCGCTTTTTAATCTCAATAAGTAGTTCTTCTTTCGTCTCTGCTGTTAAAAGTTCTTTCTTAACTTCCTCAAGAACTATTCCTTCAATCGTAGTACTATCGAGCCTATTCGGCTCACACTGGGACTTACCATAAGAATGATATGTTGAGCAGATATATGTGCGACGACTATAAATTCTACCTCCTTTTTGCCGTGTATGCGTCTCTCCATACATCTTCCCACCGCAATTGCCGCAGTAGGCAAGACCAGAAAGATAATAATCGCTACGAATAATCT
>JAOAAR010000212.1 GCA_026418755.1 Planctomycetota bacterium | reverse complement strand
GAAGACTGATTCCATTCCGCCCTGCCTTTTCGTTTTCACAACAGCCTTGTCACCTTCTATTTTTGTATCGAGAATCTCATAGGAGAAAGAACTCTTCTCTTTCTCCCCCTTCGCTTCAGCCATTTTATCCATCATATTGAACGAGGAGTTTAGGATTGCGATGAAGAAGTCTTTTGTTGTCATCTCATTCAGTTTTACAGGCTCAATTCCCATTATGGCACAAGCCATCTGCTTTGAAGAATCATCCTGGGCTTTTAATTTGTTGAGGTTCTTCTCTAATTCGTTGATTATTCTGGTACTTAGCAAAAAATACAATTTTTCAGCGTTTCTCGAATTGAAAGCGTTTGTCATTGCTTTAATGGCATCTTCAGGTGTCGCTGCTCCGTTACTTCCTTTGCAGCCGAAAAGCGCAGCGCAGACTGCCACAAACAGAATTGGCAGGGAAAGGTTCCTCATTCGCCTTCCTCCAAAAGAATCTAAAGTTTGCCAGATTTTAAATCCGTTTTGCGAATTATCAATCAAATTTTTAATTTCTATGTTGTAGGAAAGTGAGTGTTGTCTTCAGAATGTGGTTTTCAAAATGCAGTTGTTTGACACAAAAAGGGGGACTTGTTCGTATAATTTTTCGGGAAGATGAATAAGGAGAGGATGTATGAGGTGGTTCGTGGTGAGTGGGATGTTACTTTTCTCATTGTTTCTCTTTGCACAGGATGTGATTTTTCTAGATGGTGGAGGGAAGTTGAAGGGCTCAATTGTCGAGGAGGATGAGGATTATGTAGTGCTTAAGACAAAGGCAGGAGAGACGAAGATAGAACGTTCGAGGATAGAGAGAATCGAGTATGAGGCGGGTTTTCAGGAGGAGTATGAGAGACGACTTGGAGAGACTAAGAAGAAGAAGAATGACCCTGATGCATGGTATCAGTTGGGGATGTGGTGTAAGTTGAAAGGGCATCAGAAAGAGGCGGATGAGTGTTTCAAGAAAGTGATAGAACTCGATTCGGAACATAGTGGTGCGAGGAACGAATTGGGTTATTATAAGGTGAAAGACAAGTGGGTTACGGAAGATGAGTATTGGCGTTCGCAGGGTTATGAGAGATGGGGAGGGAGTTGGCTTCCGAAGGAGGAAGTGGAGAAGATGAGAGCGACGCCAAAGCCATCTCCGACAGACCCTAAAGAGAAACCTTCCAACGAGGAAAAGAAAACTGAAACAGGGCAGGGCGAGCCTCTTGGAGATCCTGGCGACCCATCGGGAGGGTTGGCGCGCAACTTAAAAGAGAGGGAGAGACAGCGGAATCTTCCCCCTGAAGACCCACAAGAGCGCAAGAAATGGATTGAAGATGTGAAACAGAAGATGGGATTCCAGTTGGTTTATGAATCGAAGCATTACATATTCTTCAGCAATGCACCTGAAGATGCGACGAAGATGTATGCGAATATGATGGATAGAGTCTTTAAAGAGTATTCGAAGATATTTGAGTTTAAGGGAACGCAGAAACGCCCATTTGTCGTAACCATGTACGGTAGTTATCAGGAGTTTCTGCAGAAGGAGCACAAACCACCAGGAGTGGGAGGATTCTATGATGGCTCGCGTATCTCCTGCCCTTATGGTAGAGCAGGAAATCTTGACACACAGACGGTTCTTCTTCACGAGGGGACGCATCAGTTTCAGGATATGGTCTTTTATGATATGCTTCCATTGACACAGGTACCAGGAGCGATATGGTTTATTGAAGGGCTTGCGACATATTTTGAATCGGGCAGTTTCGACCCCGACTCGGGTGCATTCCGTCTGAACCTGAATTCAAACCGTCTCTCTGTTCTCAAGCGCGCTATGGCGTCAGGACGGTATGTAAGGATTGAACAGTTGCTTGATATGACGCAGGCAGGTTTTGGAGCGTTTCACTACTCTCACGCATACGGACTTGTATATTTTATGCTCAACTATTCAAAAGATTTTCGGAACAAGTTTAAGAAGTATTTTGATGCGTTCAAAAAGCCTAATGTGAAACCTAAGGAAGAGTTTATAAAACTTTATGGCGACGATTGGGAGAAACTGAACAAACTCTGGTGTCAATATATTCTTTCTGTTCAGTGAAGAAGGTCTTTGCTACAATCTCGAATATAATCTGTTGCGATGGAGACGGAGAAGGGCATCTGCGGATAGCGGTTGTGTATAAGCCGCAATCCGCCTTCATTCTGATACTACTCCGGAAGTGGGAGTTGTTGTTTTTACTTGACCTTTTGGCAATTGTAGAGTAGATTTTAGATGAAGGGATGTGAAAGGAGGGCGAGATGAGGCTATTTGCGGACACGGGAGATGTTAATTTTTTGAGGAAATTTGCGTATCTCATAGACGGCGTAACGACGAATCCGACCATCATTGCGAAAGAAGGGCGTCCTTTTAAGGAGTTGGTGCAGGAGATATGCTCTATCGTGGATGGTCCTGTGAATGTGGAGGCTGTTCAGAAGGAAGCACCTGCGATTGTTGAAGAGGCGCTCGGATTGTCGCGTATGCACAAAAACATTGTGGTTAAGATTGCGATGACGGAGGAAGGGTTGAGGGCGGTTTCGGAGTTGGCGAAAAAGGGGGTGAAAACGAATGTAACTCTTGTCTTTTCAGCGAATCAGGCGTTGTTAGCGGCTAAGGCTGGGGCAAATTATGTGAGTCCGTTCATCGGTAGATTGGATGATGCAGGGCAAGATGGGCTTCTCCTTATTGAGGAGATAATGGATATATACACCAATTATGGGGTGGAGACGGAGGTTATTGTGGCGAGTGTAAGACATCCGTTGCATGTTGTAGCGGCAGCACGAATAGGGGCGCCGATTGCGACCGTTCCGCCCTCGGTGTTCGAATTGCTCTTCAAGCATCCTTTAACGGATTTAGGCATAAAGCGGTTTGATGATGACTGGAAAAAAGTTCAAGTGGAGAAGAGATGAGCGAAAGGGACGAAGAGATACAGAACTTGGAGAGGTTGATGAGTAAAGCGCGATACAGTCCGCAAATCTACGGATTGGTTTTAGCCGCTGTCGAGGAAGCGATTGAGAGTTCCGGCATCCGCAGGCACATAAGTGGGAGAGAACTTCTGGATTCTCTTGTTACGCTTATTGTCCGCAAACACGGACTGTTAGGTGGGTTTCTTCTCAAGCGATGGGGCGTGTTTTCTTCAGAAGATATAGGAGAAGTGGTTTTCGACCTTGTAGATGCGAAACTTCTCAAGAAGAGAGATGAGGACAGCAAGAAAGATTTTGAGGGGTATGATGTATTTGGTGAGATAGAACGACGTGCGCTTATGCCACCTGTTTTGGATTTCAGCAGGTTGTAGGAGCAGTGTTTATGGGAGGAAGGAAGAAAGAGTGTCCAAACCAACAGGAGAATCGGGAGAATTGCCCATGCACATGGCGGGATTGTGACAAGAAGGGTTACTGCTGCGAGTGTCTTAAATCCCACCTTTCAAGGAAGGAGTTGCCTGCCTGTGCGTTTCCGTCTGATGTAGAGAGGAGTTATGACCGTTCTTTTGAGAGGTTTGTTAAGACATACGGTAGGAGAGGATAAAGAGAGAAAAGATGGATGAGAATGAGCATCTTTTGGATGAGAAATTGCTGATTATGTACTCGTCTTTGGGGACGAATGTGTGTGCACAGAATATACTGACGGCTGCGAAGGAGTTTTTCTGTCCTGACAGTGGTTCGTTGATGCTTTACGAGAGGAAGCGGCGGTGTCTGTCTATTGCGTCTTCTTACAATCTACCAGGAGAGGTCTGTTCGTTAAGAATAAGGTTGGGGGAAGGGGTATCTGGCCTGTCTCTTATACACATCT
>JAOAAR010000211.1 GCA_026418755.1 Planctomycetota bacterium | reverse complement strand
GTGTAGCAGATAGGTTTGCAAGTGGTGTTTATGGAAGGAAAGCAAGGCTGCAGATTGCACTTCAGTATTTTGAAAGTGGGGATTTTAACAAGTTCAAAGAGTTTGTTGGGATGAACGCTCTTTCGCGGGATGTCGAGAACATAGCAGCGGAGGTGGCTGTTGCGGTATTGAAGAAGTATCTGGAGAGTGAGTTCGCTGCGATTGAGGGGGCTGTTTCTTTGGAAGAGAAGGAGAAGCGGTTGAGGGAGGTTGTGGTTCTGGAGAAGAAACTGCCGCTAAAGGAGCAGAACCTGAAGAGGCTTGCGTCTGCGAGAATCGAGTTGGCTGAGTTGTTGTCAAAGAGGGGTGAGGTGAAGGAGGCGGCAAGGCAGTTGCGTTTGGTGATTGGTGAGACTGCGCAGATGTCTTATGAGGCGATGAAGGCGCATTTCAGGCTTGCAATGGCGATGGTGGAGAGTGGGGAGAAGAGAGATGCGTTGGTGATGTTTGAGGAGTGGTTGCGCATTTATGAGCGCTCAAAGATAGAGGCGCAATTCACCGAAGAGGTGACTGTGAGGGGTCAGATTATAAGAAAGGCGCGGTTGGATGAGAGAGCGTGGGCTTTGATAAAAGCGTTCGCAGATATGCGTAGAGAGGTGCAGCGGCAAATTTTATGTTTGTATGCAGAGAGCGAGCGGTATGGGGATGCGCTTTCGGTGACTTATACGGCGGAAGAGGAGCGGAATTTGTTGTTGCTGGAATCGTCTCCAGCGGCGCTCAAACTTGCTACTTATAGTGATTCTCTTTATTTAACTTTATGGCGCGGAGTGCTTTTGACTCTCCTTGATGACAGAGAAGGAGCAAAGATGCATTTTGCGCGCTCTGCGGAAGTGGCGCTGGCGCTTCGCTCTCTTTTGTCTTCAGAAATTTCAGAGGAATCGGGGAAAAAGATGTACCAGTCCTTGCTTACTCAAGCAGATGCGGCGGAACTCTTACATACGCTTTCCACTTTTAAATTAGAGAATTTGGACGAAAGGAAGAAAGTCGCCCGTCTTATTCGTTCTCGCTTGATGTTTGGTTCCGACACAGAAACGCTTGCTGAGGCGCTTTCCCAACAGGAATTGCCTCCTACCTTTCCCGCTACTGTCTCCAAGAATCAAAATCTTTACCTGGTTCTTCTTGCTACGATGTTGGAGCAGAGCGACAACCCACAGGGTGCGCGGGCGCTCCTTATGCAGATAAAGGAAGATGAGTCTCTGCCGATGCTCAGACATCTTTCGAAAGTGAAACGCCATTGAAGTGCTGTCCTGATTCGTGTTATGCTATTGAACTACTCAATGACTCTTAATATTATTTAAGGGTTATTAGAAGAGGGGGAAGCAGAAAGATGGGAGATAACGACTGGAAGGAGAAGGCACAACGGGAAAAAGAAGAGTTGGAGCGTAAGTTCAGAGAAGAGGAAAGGAAACAGTTCGACTTTCCTCCCGAGGTGAGTTTTGTGAAGTTCGTTGCGGATATGGCGGCGAATGTACTGATTGCGCTGGGGGAAGGAGAAAACCCAATTACCGGCAAGAAAGAGGTGAATCTGCCTCAGGCGAAATACGCGATAGACATTATTGCAATGCTTAAAGATAAGACTCGAGGAAATCTTACGGAAGAGGAGCAGTCTCTGATAGATTCGGTTTTAACGGATTTGAGGCTTCGCTTCGTTGAAGTGTATAATAGTCTGTTGAAGGGGGCGAAACAATGATAATAATGGAGATTTCGGTTGTGCCGATAGGGACAGCGACGCCGAGCGTTAGTTCGTATGTTGCAAAAGTGCAGAAAGCGCTTGAAAAAGCGGGTTACACCACACATCTGCATTCGATGGGAACGGTGCTTGAAGCGGAGAGTCTCGATAAGATTTTGGAGGCGATAAGAATAGCCCATTCTGAAGCGTTTCGTGCTGGTGCGCTTCGAGTTCTCACATCTGTGAAGATAGATGAAAGGCGCGACAAGGAAGGCTCCATCAAACAGAAATTGGATTCCGTTAAGAGGCAGATTTGAACGGTTGATGATATGGATAAGAGATGGATTTATATTGGGGATGCTGCGAAACACTGCGGAGAAGAGGTGGAGATTCGCGGTTGGCTTTATAACCGTCGTCGCAAAGGAAAACTTCTCTTTTTGCTGGTGAGAGATGGAACGGGAATAGTTCAGTGCATCGGGGACGAGAAATCGCTTGGGGAAGAGGAGTTTTCTGAGTTAGACCATCTGCCGCTTGAGTCGTCGCTTATCGTAAAAGGTGTTTTGAAGGAGGAGAAACGGGCTCCGGGCGGCTTTGAGATGAATCTCCTTTCTGCTAAGGTCATACACAAAGCCGAGGAGTATCCTATAGGCAAGAAAGAACACGGCATCGAATTTTTGATGAAGCATCGCCATTTATGGATTCGCTCAAAGCGGCAAGTGGCAATCTTACGGGTGAGAAGTCGAGTCGTTCGCTCCATATACGATTTCTTTTTCGAACGCGGTTTTGTCCTGTTTGATGCTCCGATTCTGACGCCGACTTCTTGTGAGGGGACAACCACTCTTTTCGAGGTGAACTATTTCGACGACAAAGCGTATCTCACACAGAGCGGGCAGTTATATGGCGAAGCAGGAGCGATGGCTTTGGGCAAAATCTTTGTTTTCGGTCCCACTTTTCGTGCAGAAAAGTCCAAGACTCGCAAACACCTGACGGAATTCTGGATGGTCGAGCCTGAAGTTGCGTTCGCCGACTTAAATGATATGATCGAACTGGGCGAAAGCCTCATCTCTCACATCGTCAGAGAAGTGGTTTCGAACTGCGGGGAAGAGTTATTAACTCTGGAGCGGAACATAGATTCTCTTAGACGCGTAGAGCCTCCATTCCCGCGGATGAAATATGAGGAGGTGGTGGCTCTTCTCCAGAAGAAGGGTGCTGATATCAAGTGGGGCGATGATTTCGGTGCGCCGGAAGAAAGTATGATTTCAGAATCGTTTGACAAGCCTGTCGTGATTCATCGTTTTCCCAAAGAGATGAAGGCTTTTTATATGAAAGAAGACCCTGAGGACAGCCGTCTTGCTTTGGGTTTCGATGTGATTGCACCTGAGGGTTACGGCGAGATAATAGGCGGTGGACAGAGGGCAGATGATTTGAATTACATTCTATCGCAGATAGAGAAGCACAATCTTCCACAAGAAGTGTTTAAATGGTATCTGGATTTGCGTAGATACGGCTCGGTGCCTCACTCCGGGTTCGGACTGGGGCTGGAACGGACGGTGGCGTGGCTTTGCGGCACAGAACACATCAGAGAAACCATCCCGTTCCCCAGGATGCTTTACACTTTGTATCCTTAAGTAAATGGTTAAGGAGGCAGGGCAAGAGGAGTTGATGAGGAACATCTATGCAGGCATTTCACTGTCATAAGTGTGGCGAGCGAATCACGATGGAGGATGTGGATTCAGGGCGTGTAGTCCGCTACGAAGGTAACCTCTATTGTGCTAAGTGTGGTAAGGAGTTGAGTAAGTCGCTTCGACAGGAACCCTTGCCGGAAGAGGACATTTATGAAATTACGCCTCTTCCCCAAGGCGACATGGTTTGCAGCCGTTGTAAGGCTCCTATCAGCAAAGAGCAACTCTTAAGCGGCGAGGCGATTATGGGGGAGGATGGACGGGCGTATTGTCCTACCTGCACGAGATTGGTTATGCCACTTTACGAAGCCTTGAAGAAGAGCGCATCCGACACGACCGAAGAAGATGCGCCTCTGGTGGAGCCTGCTTCAGAAATCACAACGGCGCCTTACCGACCGCCTCCTTCTCTCTATGCAGGACAGCCTCAGAAAAAGTCTTACACGCCCATTATACTTATTCTAATCGCTGCTTTTATTCTGCTCGTTATAATTATTGCGGCTTCA
>JAOAAR010000210.1:3517-3898 GCA_026418755.1 Planctomycetota bacterium | reverse complement strand
ATCTACAATCTCTCTCATAGCACCTGTCAATTGCATCGCAGAATACGAAGCACGAGGCGATACAGTAGCGACCGAGGCAAGTGCTTCCGTCATCTTATTCTCATCGAACATTATGTTCTTCCGTATTTGTTGTGCGTTATAGAGCGCCGCCTTTATCTGTTGAGCCATTGCCACTTTCCAAGCCTTCCTGTCGAGTTTCTTCAATTCGACTTCCTGTCTGCGCATCACATTGAATTGCTCACGCTGATTTTCAAATTGCTTGTTTATTGTCATTTCCTCTTTCTTCGTCTTGAATTTTTCGAGGTTAAGCGATGCGTCAAGATTCTCGTAGTAATTCATCCGATTGAGGATGTAGTTCGCTATCGCGTTATCGTATGCGGC
>JAOAAR010000210.1:0-3507 GCA_026418755.1 Planctomycetota bacterium | reverse complement strand
TCTGATTGCATTCTAAGGACATTCTCGCGGAATTCCTTCTGTAACATGAAATTGATTTCTCGTATCCTCTCTTTCTTCTCCTCGTGCTTCTCAACTTCTGCCATCAACATGCGACCCTCTTCTGCCAAAATGGCAGTGCCAGGGTCAACAACCATCCCAGCGGTTTCTGCAGTAGTACCTCCGAATGCAGCAGACCCGATACCCTTCATAATGGAAGCGAATGTTGACATTATTGATTTCGCCAGAATGCGTCTATCCATATCTGGAATAGACGGCTCTTCCATCCGGTCGGGGCCTTTTTCGACATATTCGTCTAAAGCTTTCGTTGTTACAGGTGCTTTCTTTATGAATTTTTGTCCTTCTTCGCGTGCCTTTTCCGTAGAAAACTCCGGATAAAGATTCCCTGTTGATATCTCGTATCTTTTTAGATGCTGCTCACGGATTGCGTCGAGCAATTTTGTTTCAAAAACCACCTGAGCGAGACGTGCTTGCTGTGCCTTGATTGTATCAGGTAAGTTACCTATTTCCTTTAGGAAACCGCCGTATATGTCCTCTTGCGGCATTCCGGATTCCTGCCCAATGTATATGAGTCCGACATCCTTTTTTGCGCCTTTTTCTTCTTTTTCTTCTGCTTTCTTCACTCTTCCGGAATATTCTGCCGCTCCAGCGTAAGAGGCTCTTGCTGCCGAAAGTTCGCCACCCATCCCCATAGTGGACTCTTTACCAATCCTTTTGCGTTCTTCTATGCGCTTTCTTTCTGCTTCCTTCTGCTGCTCTTCTCGTGCTTCAGCCGCCCTTATCGCTGCTTCTTCTAGTTTTTCCTCTGTAGCGACATCTTCTTCTTTTTCGCTAACTTGCTTTCTCTTTTCGTCTGCCATGTCGCTCTCCGTATTCTACTATTTACTCAAAACTCAAAGTATTCCGACAACACTTCAGCAGCCCACGGACTAAGCATATCTCTCTGAATAAGAGACTTATTCGCCGGTGGACGATTAGAGCCCTGAGGAAGTCGCTCTTCAAAAACATTTTGGCGGAAAGGAGTATCAAATCTACGATTAGAGTCTCTATCAGACATCCAGCCTTCTCCTCCTGTACCCGCCGCGATACCAGTACCCTCATTGGCGTTTGCAACAGCGCCATTCTTGTTTTCTGTTGTTGCCGCATTTTTGTTTTTATTCATATCATCAAGACGCGCTTGATAATACGCTATCGCGCCAGCGACACCTTCGGCGGCACCAGTCATACCAGCCGCGAAGTTTTTCCACTTTTCACTCTCGAATTGCAGTTGCATGATTTTCCGGCGACGCTCCATCTCGCTTATCAGGGACGCTTGTCGTGCCGCACTTTCGTTGGCTTTGATAGCGATTTCAACATTCTGTCTGACACGGTCAGCGTTCAGCAATGCAAGTTCTTTCTCTTGTCGTGACGCCTCAAGGCGTTCCCTGTCAAGGATACTCTTCGCCAAAACTTCCTGTTCTGCGGCTCCCATCGCATAAACGCTGTTGAACGCATTCATGATATTCTGTTGCCGTATCTCGTTACGATATATGACATCTTGATATGCACTCACTTCTGCAGGACTCATACCTTGAAGATTCACTGCACGAGCCGCGATGTCTTGCGCCCGTTTCATGCTAACCATTTGGTCGCCAGTGATACGAGGTATCTCTGGCTTTGCACCTAACGCGAATAAGGATGACAGGCTACCGCCAACAGCACCACCTATCGCCGCTCCGGCGGCGGCTCCAGGGAGACCTCCCAAGAACGCGCCTATGCCTATGCCGGCAGCAGTGCTGGCTGTCGAGGCCGCGGCACCAAAATATCCCTGATTTTTAGTCCACCAGTCCATAATATTTCACCCCATCAAATCTATGTATTCAATATCATCGAGAAACTTCCGCAGAATGTTCGCTGACGGAGCACGCTGCTTACTGGCATCTGCATACAGCAACACCTGAAGAGATGAGGTATTCGGAATAGCGTCCACTTGACTGTTGTCTAAATCTATCCTGACTCCTCCGCCGACATCGTAGCGATTATCCCTATATCTGAGTTGCCCTGTTGTGAGAACACCGACATTCCAGTCACACACACGATTGATGTTCTTGTATATCGGCCTTAGAAGAGCCTCTAAGTCAGATATGAGTATTTGCTGTCCTTCCTTCATATCGCAGCCCTAAAATATCTTACGATAATAGTCATGCCAGGAAAACACATCTTATCATCTATCTTTTCAAAGGTGAACACGACCCGTATGAAGGTATCATTCTGAAAGATTTGCCAACCAGTGGTATTCTCCTTAGTTGAGTTCCAAAGTGTCGCGAAATACAATTCCCACGAATCAAACCATCTCGTTATCGGCGGGAAGCCTTCGCCCGAATCAAATGTGAGTTGATAGTCGCCAATGAACCACGACACGAGAGCCTTCTGGCCACTCCAACCAGTAGGAACAGTTATATCGAAAACGGCGTTATTCGCAGACATTTCGAGCATAACGCCGTCAGAATCATAGCCACATGACCTTTTCTTGGTAAGCGAGAATCGCGGTATATAAAACACATCGTCACGGTATAGTTGCTTGTGCGCCTTCAGGTGTGCTATCGCAGCATTCAACTTAGACACATCAACACTATTTATCATTGCTTGACCGGCATACGGGATGTGTTCGTCAATCCGCTGTGTATCCAATGCAAAGTCATAGGAAAAGACATTTACATTGTCGGGGTTTATCTTTCTACTCGCAGAGAGAAGTTTCTCTATGTCTTTCGTCACTGTCTTATTGAATGACGCGCTGTCAACAACTCTCATAGCAATATCTCGTATGCTAGGGTTAATTCTACGCTAAGGTAAATGTATTCGTCAACTGCATCTAGGTTGTTGAATGAGAGCATGTAGTCAACATCTGTACTCAATACCGAATCTCGCACCTTATGCCAGTACGGGTTCACATATGTATATCTGTTCTTTATGTACTTCGACATTGTGAAATTCGGGAAACAGAACGGTATGGCGCCCCTTGCTTCTTTCGTCGTGTATTCTGCACCCATTATTATGCCGTTAACTTTCCTCGGAAGTATATATAACAACTTGTAGTTTTCTGGCTTCTTCACGCTTATCGTAACTTTTGATATTTTCCCCTTGTTAGTTCCCTTCCATGTTTCCTGAACAGTTTCATTTATCTCGCCTTTCGCCATCGCTATCGAGTAGATATGATTGTTTTGCAGGCGCGTCAATACATTTTCCCAGACATCCGTATAGAATGAGCCACCGTATTTTTCGTCCCTATCAAGAATCAGTTTCTTCCCGTAAATGCCGTTCGTAGGAGTCGGGAAATCCTGAAACTTCTCGATACTGAGCGGTATTCTTGACAGCGTATTATTCGATATTTCGTAGTAGAGATTATCATTATCTATCTTGCCTTCCAAGACGAACCAGCCGTCGCGCAGTGCGCCCTGCAGTTCTACCGCATTCACTTCGTTTATCTGGAATCCTATCCTAACCATCTAC
>JAOAAR010000209.1 GCA_026418755.1 Planctomycetota bacterium | reverse complement strand
TCACGGATGCTTCGCTCATAGCGAGTTATTTGCGGAATGACGCTCAATATATCATCAAGAAGCGCTTCTTCTGGTCTCCCCAGCGACCTCTGGTTCGAAATCTGGTAGAAGTCTCCTGAAGCGCTGGTACCTTCTCCATGGAAACCCCTCACCGCAAGCCCCAACCGATAGACCGTTTCAAACACTTTCGGCATCTGTCGTGTCATAATCAGAGCAGGCAGATGAAGCATCACAGAAGCCCTTAAACCCGTCCCTACATTCGTAGGACAGGCTGTCAAAAACCCAAACTTTTCAGAATATGCATACTCCACAAATTCTCCCAGTTTCGTGTCCAGTTCATTCAAACGACTGTATGCTTCTTTCAGGCGAAGCCCCGGCTCAACCACTTGAAGCCTTAAATGGTCCTCTTCTCCTACCATCACCGACATAGATTCGTCGGACGAGAAAACGACACTTGAAGGGACTGTGGCTTCGCTCAGTTCGCGGCTAATGAGGTTTCTTTCCATCAGAATTTTTCGTTCCAGTTCTGTCAATCGCTCCATTTTGAAATGGATAGAATCTCCGATAATAGATTTAATCCGCTCGCTTAAAAAATTGTCCAATTCTTCCAATTGGGATTTTTCTGCTCTTGTGACAAAAGGGAATGCCATAACATTTCGGGCAAAACGCACCCTGCTGCTTATGACAATATCCCCTTCAGGACCCGAAGAGGTGAGCCATCTTCCTCCTTGCAATAACATCCTGTTTATGATTTCTTCTTTTTCGATTCTTGTTCCTCCTCTTCTTCCAGCCTCTTCAACTCATCTCGAATTTTCGCGGCGGTCTCATAATCTTCTTCCTTGACAGCCTCTCCCAACTTTCGTCTCATCTCAATAATCTTCTGTGCCCTTTCCGTTCTCTCTCCGCATTTCTTATACTCTTTTCCTCTATGCTCCGAAGCCCCATGCAGGCGTTCGAACAATTCTGTTAGAGTCTTCTCAAACACTTTATAATCCTCGGCGCAGCCGAAGCGTCCTCCTTTCCTGAACTCCTCATATGTTATACCGCACTTCGAGCATTTTAGTTTGCGCACTTCCTCACTCACTTCTCCCATTTGCTGCTCCACCACCTGTTGAAGCAACTGCTGGAGTGTTTGAGCAGCCGGTTTGGGACCCAGAAGCCCCTGCGAGCGTGCACACTCTTCGCATATATGGACTGTCTGCTTTGCCCCCCCCTGCCCTATCTCCGTTATATGAAGAGTTGCCACCCTCTTCTTGCAAATCTCACATAACACTGCTCTGTCTCCCATGCCTCCACTCAATTTTCTACGCAAAAACCGCTTTTGTCAACCCACTTCTCTCAATTTCAGTCAAGTCCAATTGGGAGAAGCCCATTGAAATAAAAGGACCCCCTCGAAAAGCGCCCTACACGATAAGCATAAGGTTTTCCCAAAACAAAGCCAAGGATTCATTATGGTGATTTTTCTTGCCTTAAAGCGGGAGATGTAAGTATAATATAAAGAATCCATAGTAGAAGGAGAGAGTACAAATGGGTGTACCGAAGAGAAAATTGAGTCAGTCGAGGATAGGAAAACGGCGTTCACATTGGGGGTTAAAGGTTCCATCTTTTGTTGAATGTCCGCGGTGCAAGACCAAGATTCTACCACATCGTGTCTGTCCTCTTTGCGAGCATTACAAAGGGGTTGAATATAGAATGCTCCGTCCCGAGAAAGAGGCAAAACCAAAAGTCAAAGGATAAGGGGAGTGTAACAAAAATTTTGATAGGGAGTGGCAATGCGGGTAGCAATTGATGCAATGGGTGGAGATAGGGCTCCTGAGGAGATTGTGCGCGGTGCCGTTAAGGCGCTGAAGGAGGCATACTGTGAAAAAGTTTTTCTGGTAGGTATTGGAGAGAAGGTAAGGGAGATTTTGAAGGAGAGCGGGGCAGAGGAAGATGAACGGATTGTAGTGGTTGAAACGCCTGATGTGATAGGGATGGAGGAGTCCGCTATAAAGGCGCTACGCGAGAAGCCGCATTCATCGATATCGGCAACCGTAAATCTGGTGGAGAAGGGAGCGGCGGATGCGGCAATTTCTGCGGGCAACACAGGGGCGTTTGTGGCTGCGAGTATTTTCATATTGAATACTCTCGAAGGAGTAAAGAGACCTGGCATAGCAGTCCCGTTTCCTTCGGAGAATCGGGCTGGTGTATGCACTATTATAGATGCAGGAGCCAACATAGAGGCAAAACCTATGCATCTCATTCAGTATGGAGTCATAGGCTCTATCTACGCGGAGGCGGTTCTGGGAGTGAATGAGCCACGGGTTGCGCTTATCAATGTAGGCTCAGAAAGCAGTAAAGGTCCTGAGAGGCTTCGCTCCGCCTATAGATTTTTGAAGCACCGTTCGCCTGTGAATTTCACGGGCAATGTAGAGGGAAACGACCTTTTCGGGGATGTATGTGAAGTGGCGGTGTGTGATGGTTTAGTGGGGAATGTAGTTCTGAAGGTGGCGGAGGGGATGGGGGAAGGAATGCTCCGCTGGTTCAAAAGGTCGCTGGAAAAGCATATGGGAAGCAACTTTTCCGAAGTAAAGAGAAGTGTGATGAGTGAATTGAGTAAGATTGGCAGTTATACGGAGTACGGCGGCGCACCGCTTCTTGGTGTGAACGGAATAGTGATAATATGTCACGGGCGCTCGAATGCGGATGCAATAGCGAATGCAGTGAAAGTGGCAGCCCGACAGCATTCGTTAGCGGTGAATGAAAAGATAAGGAGGAAACTTGCCACTCTTGCGTTGGAGTGGTGGCGGCCTTCGAGGTGGATGGATTTTATAAGATGGGGGCGCGAAGATGAGGAGGATTAACAGGGTAAAAATATACGGCACAGGTTCCTGTGTTCCTGATGCTGTTTTAAGAAATGCAGATTTCTCCTATTTGATTGACACTTCAGATGAGTGGATAACGGAACGGACGGGGATAAAGGAGCGGCGGGTAGTGCGCAACGAGGAGACTACTTCTGACCTTGCGACTGAGGCGGCGAGGCGTGCGTTAGAAGTAGCAGAGATAGCCCCCACCGATTTGGATGGCATAGTGGTCGGGACAATTACGCCTGACACAATCTTTCCAGCGACAGCCTGTTATCTTCAGCATCGTCTTGGATGTCGAAGAATCCCTGCGTTTGACCTGTTAGCCGCTTGTTCAGGGTTCATTTACGCCTGTGCCACGGCGATTGGATTCATCGAAAGCAAGCAAATGAAATATGTATTGGTAGTCGGCGCCGAGACGCTTACGAAAATCACGGATTATCAGGACAGAAACACTTGTATCCTCTTCGGAGACGGTGCTGGAGCAGCGATTCTCGGTCCGTCAGATGGAGATTCGGCGTTTCTATCCTGCAATCTTTATTCAGAACTGGATGACGAGATTATGGTACTGCCTGGAGGAGGCTCCCGTTTGCCTGCCTCTCATCAGTCAATTGAAAAAGGATACCACTATATGAGATTGAAGGGGCAGGAGATTTTCCGTTTTGCTGTGCTTGAAATGTGCAATATGTTAGAGAGCGAGTTTTCATCGAACGGAATCACTATCGACGATATAAAATATATAATCCCTCATCAGGTTAATATGCGTATTCTGAAAGCAGCAGCCGATAGGTTTAACCTTCCGATGGAAAAGATATACACCAATCTCGACCGTTACGGCAACACTTCAGCAGCCTCGATTCCTCTCGCCTTAGATGAAGCCGTGCGGGCAGGAAAAATTAAGCGAGGGGACTTGCTGCTTCTCGTAGCCTTCGGAGGGGGCAAGACCTGGGCGTCATCCCTACTCCGTTATTAGTAGCGATTATGTGTAAAGTGAAACAAAAGGAGAAAGAAGTTATTTGATTGTATAAGGAGTGTTTGTATGAGTAAAAGTGTTTCTATTCTCTTTCC
>JAOAAR010000208.1 GCA_026418755.1 Planctomycetota bacterium | reverse complement strand
CCGACAGACTGACCAGAAACCCCGACGGCAGCACAACACTCAACGCATCCGTAGTGTTCGCTGAAAGTTCCTCTCGTTAACCCTTACTCCATCCCTACTATTACAAAAATCATTCCGGATACACATCAAGCGCACGATGCCACCTCTTGAGCGC
Source organism: Planctomycetota bacterium (assembly GCA_026418755.1). Taxonomy (GTDB): domain Bacteria; phylum Planctomycetota; class SKW154; order SKW154; family SKW154; genus SKW154. Next base: position 3,759 of record JAOAAR010000208.1, on the reverse strand, counting down.
TTCTATCCTCTCTTTCTTATCCTGCGGCAGTTTGAGCGGTCTGCCACGAGCGTCAATCACAACCCCAACAACTCCACCGCGAACCTCCGCAGTAAGACTCCTCCCTTTTCCTGCTCCAACATCAAACCCTCTCGACGGCTCCACAAAAATCTTCGCCTTCTCCCCGACCCCCAACGGATGAAGCGCCATCTCCCCGTAAGCAAGCCCTCTCTCAATCTTCGAACCATCAGGCATCGTCAAAACATAACGAAGACAGTCACCTTTAGCCTTCCCTGAGTTAACAAGAGAAACACAAGTACCCAACTCTATCATACAATCTTTTACAAAAACATCAGTCGCTGCCTTTTCATTGATAGTTGACAGAACCCCCAAATGCGGCATCATAAAAATCGAATCCACCGCCAATCTCGTCACCCCTACCGGTTCATACGAGTCAATCATCATCAACAAAGACTGAACACGACGCGGAGCATGACTCAAAATCCCGCCCGAACCTACAATCAAATCAAGCGCCTCCATCCTGATAAGACTCGCCCCCGTCCGAGTCTGCTCAAATGCATCCGATATAGTCCTCTCCTGCTGCACACCCTTCAAACCCACCGCAAGCAATTTGTGCTGTTCAAACGCCAAACGGAGCGCCTCCCGCGCAATCGCCTGTTCAATCTTCAAATCCTCCAGAGTCTGCGGTAGAGTCGTCGGCCTTATCATCTTATTCTTCACTCGGTTCGCAATATCTTGCTCATCAACCTCAAAAGGTATCCATCGCGCAATGTTCTCCATCCCCGCCTCGGCTAGCACATTGCTCACAGAGTAACTCATCCCCAAATTCGCCGAGACCGTGCGGTTAAACACCCCATCAAACACGGAAAAAACATCCGTCGTCGCACCTCCTATGTCAACCCCAAGTAGGTTGATTCCTTCCTTCTTCGCTATCTTCTGCATAATCAGTCCCACCGCAGCAGGAGTAGGCATTATCGGCGCATCCGTCCATTCCATCAACTTTTTATACCCAGGGGCATGCGCCATCACATGCTCCAAAAACAGTTCCTGAATTTTCATCCTCGACGGCTGAAGATTCTCCTCCTCCAAAGTTGGTCTGATGTTCTCCGTGATTGTCAACTCAACAACATCGGATAACATCTCTCTGATTCTTTCTCGAGCATCCTTGTTCCCCGCATAAATTACAGGCAACTTAAATGTTGTCCCAAGCCGCGCACGAGGTCTCGCAGCCCTCACATACTCCGCCATCTCTACAACATGCTTCACAGTACCACCATCCGTCCCCCCCGACAACAGTATCATATCAGGTCGCAATTGCCTTATCCTCTCTATCTTCTGATACGGCAGCCTCATATCATTCGAGGCCAATACATCCATCACTATCGCCCCTGCCCCCAACGCAGCCCGCTCCGCACTCTCCGCAGTCATTATCTTTACCGCACCCATCACCATCATCTGCAACCCACCACCCGCACTCGATGTCGAAACATACACATCCACACCACGATTCCCCTCCGCAGGAGTAATAATCCTTCCATTTTCTATCATCTTGCGACCACATAAATCTTCCAACTCTCCTATTGCGTTCAACACTCCCTTCGTCACATCCTCAAAAGGCGCCTCAACAGTCGTCGGCGCCTCCCCCCTGTATGTCTGCCTATACTCATCTCCTTTCCTCTCAATCAGAATCGCCTTTGTCGTTGTCGAACCACAGTCCGTCGCCAAAATCACATCCATCTTCCTCTCCACTCAACCTCTCTCCTAATCCATCAAAACAAAACGAATCATAGCCAAAACATCCTTCTCTTTCAACAATCTACATCATATTCTCAAAAGTCGCCTTTTTCTGTTGCTAAAATAGAGCCTCTTGATTCAAAATAGAGACTCGCTTCTCGCGGAGTACCAGATTTGAAAAAAGGGTTGTTCGTGGTAATAGAAGGTCCTGAAGGCTCGGGCAAAACAACTCAGGCGGAGTTACTATGCCGCTATCTCGCACAAAAAGGCTACGAGACTCTGTGTGTGCGAGAGCCGGGAGGAACAGAGGTAGGACAGCGCCTGCGCGAGATTCTTAAAGACAAATCCCTTTCTCTCGAAGCGGAAACCGAACTTCTGCTATTTGCCGCCAGCCGCGCTCAGTTGATAAAGTCCATTATCAGACCCGCCCTTCAAGCAGGAAAAGCCGTCGTATCAGACCGCTTCACCCTCTCCACAGAAGTGTATCAAGGATTCGCCCAAGGAATCTCTCAAGAATTCATAAAGCAACTCAACCGTTTCTGCTTAGGTGATGTCGAGCCCGACATCACCTTCGTCCTTATTCTCAACACAAACGACGCCCTCAAGAAACGGCTCGGCGTCAAATCAACCGATTCCTCTCAAGAATTTCTCTTCCCTAAAACCCAGCCCGACAGAATAGAAAGAAAGAGTACGGACTTTCACAAGAAAGTCTACGAAGGCTACAAAAAATTGAGTAAAAATCGTCCTAAGACAGTTATCATTGACGGTAAAGGCGAAATAGAAACTGTCCACAGGAGAATCGTAAATGAACTCGAAAAAATACTTTCTTAACATATTAGGACAGGATAGAGCGACTGACTTCCTATCCCGCATACTCCACTCCAAGCATATTCACCACGGTTTCATCTTTCTTGGACCTGAGGGAGTTGGAAGATTCTCAACAGCGATTCATTTCGCATCCGCCCTGAATAATATCCCTTTTGAGAACTGGCAGTCATGCCCTCGTATTCTCGTTTTAAGCCGTAAGGAAAAAGAGAGCATCGGCATAGACACTGTCCGCGATGAACTCCTTCCGTTCTTCGCTCTGCGTACAGAGCCAGAACATTGGCGGGTAGCAATCGTCAAAGAGGCAGAAACCTTGACAGAAGACGCCCAAAATGCTCTCCTGAAAACCCTTGAAGAGCCACCCCTCCGCTCCGTGCTTATCTTCATCGCATCCCGTGCCTCTCTGCTTGCAACCGTCGTCTCCCGCTGCATCACCATCCGATTCAACCCTCTCTCAGAATCCCACATCATAGAGATTCTAAAAAAAGAAGGTTTCTCTGAGGAGAAGAGACAAAAAGCGGCGACGCTCTCATCAGGCAGCGTTAAAAACGCACTCTTCCTCCTCAAACATAACCTTTCTGACCTTACCCTTGAATGCGTCGAAACTATCATCTCCGCCAACGATGCATTCGACACCACCTGCGAGATTCTGTTAGGATTAAGCCGCTCCAGTGCAGCAAATTTCTGCGATATACTCCTACCTCTCGTCGCAGCAAGGACTCAAGACTTGAACCGCCGCCTCTCTCTCTGCGAACATATAATCACCCTCAAACGGGCAATCGAGGCAAATGCAAACATCCGACTTGCAACGCTCGCCTTCTCTTCCGCTTTGGAGAATCTGCAATGAAGATATATAAAGTCGTCTGCCGCTATGGAAAGATGTTTGATGTCGCTGAGTTCTTCAGCGACATGGAGAACATCAAACGAAATTCTACTCTCGTCGTCCGAACCGAACAAGGAATGTGTATCGCAACCGCTCTGCGACCACCTGTCGAAGCCCCAGGCGTCGAGCAACTCCCCGAGTTTCCAAAAGTCCTCCGCATTGCAACCGTCGACGACTTAGACCGCCACAAAGAACTCCAAGAAGTCCGCGAAAAAGAAGCGATGCGATTCTGCAAAGAACAGATAAAAAATCTTGGTCTCAATATGCGTCTTCTGGATGTTGAATGTCTTTTTGGTGGTGAGAAAATCCTTTTCTAC
>JAOAAR010000207.1 GCA_026418755.1 Planctomycetota bacterium | reverse complement strand
GAATGGCAGGAGGTGAAGTCGTAACTTATCCGAAGACTCTGCTCGTCCGCGGGAACTGCGTCAAAAAAACGGGCCGAAGAAAGAAGTTTTTCCGCATCGCTTTTTGGATTAACGCTAAGATACTCCTTTAAGGAGCCTCGTATAGATGCGGCGGGAATGCGCGGAAAACCGTAAAATGGGTCAAGCGGCGGCATAGGCGAGTCAAGGGGAGAAGTCAGGTTAAGAACAACAGGAGAAAGAATGCGCATTCTGAATCTTCTCGCAGAAAGCGAATCGAGGATTCTGTTTCTACGCAGAAGAATCTCTTTATAGAAGCGCCTGTATTGCGGAGTCTCATAAAGACGGTTCAGAAGTGTAACTGCTGAGGGCACCGATTCGGCAAGTGGAGTCAGTTTGCTCTGAGATTTTGATTCTGTATGCGGAAACAAGGAGGAAGAGAATAAGGAGGGCAGAAGCAGCATGTCTTTGATATGTTTGAGAATCGTCTCTTTTCGCATCTGGGATGGCATAAATTGGGCAAGAGTCACCTGCTGCTCCTTTATCTCTACAGGTTTTTCAAAAAGGGTGGTAGTGATTGATGTAATGGCTTCCTTGAGACTGTCAGAGACAAGAAAATCCGCTTCAAACCGCTCTTTTCTGGGAGATATTTTTGAGGATGCACTCTTTTTCATTGAAGATTCTCCGAGGAAAGATGGAGTCGTCGCCAGAGATTGAAAATCTTGAGCACCGTGGCGGGAGCGTCTACCTCCTTCAAAAAGGATGTTCGCTTTCTTCCTGTTAAAGATTCGATATGGCGGATGAGGAGAGTAGAAGAGGAATGGCGGAGTAGCGAATTGAAGGCGCGAGCGATTCCTGATAAGCGAATTGCTACCACAAACTCGTCCCATAAAGAGAGATATTTCTGGCGCTCGACGGAATCCATTTTCTGAACCTCTTGCAAAACCTTTCTCACTTCCTTTTCTGTTTCCCCACTCATTCAGTTCTCCTCTCCATCCTTATATGAGAGAGTCCGAATCCATTCCTCTTCCCTGCTCCAACGAAAACCACCCCTTTACTCACACTTTCACCCGCATCTCTTACAGAAAGCGCCGACGCATCAAGAAAAGCGACAAACAGACTGTCCTGCGGAACATACTCTTCATATTCAACCTTGCCATTCATAGCCAGTCGAGGTGAAAGAATAAGAGAACGAAGAACAAAATACTCCATCATTGTATCGGAGACAACAATGATGTTCTGACTCACCATCTCCCTCCATATACTATACTCTTCCGTTGGTGGAAGAGCCGTATCAGCGATTCTTCTCGCAAGACTCGACAAATCTGCACTCTTGCGGGCTTTAAGTAAGATGTCCTCAACGGGGATAGTTTCACTAAAAAAAGGAATGGTGTCACAGACAAGAGCACACCCGTCTTGGGGAGGTTCAATTTCAAAGGAGAAGAGTTCCGACCTCTTCAGGTTTTCAAGTCCTTTACAGGATGCGGCGAAAAGAAGCCCCCCTGTAAGCGAGCGAACGGGCAGAAGCAAAAGTTCAGCATCGCTTGAAATATTGTCAGAAAGAGGAGTATTTTCGGAAGAGATTATTTCAGAAAGAGCCTTTTTAACAAATGAGGCAGGAATCGCCGGTATGTTCCCCTTACGAAAGGAGAGTCTGTGAGAACCTATCTTCTCCGACGGGATTCGAAGGGGATTCTCAGTATATATGAAGAGAACAGAATCGGGCATCAGACTTAACCTCCATCCCGTCTCTCAATCGCCATATTAAGACTCGAGAACTCACCGGACGAAATGAGCATATCGGTGAAAGAGAGAACGGTCAGGTAAGATGGATGGCGTCCTATTATTTTCATCGGGAGACGGGTTTTCTCATCATTTCTGATTCTAGAGCCGTGAACTTGGATGGGGACGGAGCGCGGCAAAAACTGGGAGCGGAAGAGCGAGAAAAGAGCGACCGCTTTTGAGTCGGAGAACGGGATGATGGAAAGGAGGATTGGCGAGGCACGCCTTGTTATACGGCGGTTTGAGCCGGCTGGTTCAAAAGCCACGGACGCCTGTTCATTCTCGCCCAATTTGCGTAGAAAGTAATGATGTGGAAGCCCGAAGATGGCACGGCATGGAACATTGTCTATCTCTCCTGTGCGGGCATAACGATAGACAAGGTCGTGGTCCTTCTGCGCCTCCCGGGTACGGGTGTATTGACGCCAGTTTTTGAGAAGACGAGCAGCATAAGAAAGCGCCTCCATCGGAGACGAAAAGACCGTGTTGCTGATGTAAATCTCCGTCTCCTTATTCGCAAAACTGACCGATGGAAGAGTCTCTTCTTTCTTCTCGTCCTTCTTTTCGCCTGAACAAGAAGAGAATTCAGCAGCCACAGAAGCGGATTCTTTAAGAAGAGAAGCAATAGATTCTACTACAGAGTCAACAGAGGAGCAGGAAAGAAGGTTTGATTCGTTCAGTTTTACTGTGACTGCGCCAAACCCCCGTCTCCTTCTTGCACCTAAACCACCAAACAAAGATAACGCCTTGAGAGAGCAAAGAAATAGCCTTTTTACTCGTTCCTCCCCTTTCAGAGAAAGGTGCAGATGAAATTTTGAACCTGGAGCGACAATGCGGTAACGCTGTAAGCCGCAGGTCAAGTAAAGCACTGCATCGTCTAATTGCGGTTTCTTGTCAGACAAAACAGATTGAAAGGAGCGTACGCGAACAGAGGAGGGGTTCGTTCGTGAACCGAAGACCGCCTCATCTGCGGCTCGGTAGTCATATCCACAGAGCGCCCGAAGCCAAAATCGCAAGTTTCCAACAACAGAGTTCGCCCGCAACTGCCCACTTTGCGGATGGCGAAAACCGTCCAGAAGAAGCGGCGTGACAGTCTCAAATGTTAACAGCATTTGTTCCATCAGGTTTTGAAACCTACCTTAACTAATCATTATAGTAGAGTGATACTCTCCCAAAAGCAAGGAAATTTAACGAGCAACAGGGCGGAAATACTTTATGTCCAGAATAGAACCCTTGCGCTCACTCCTATCTTTCAGAACAGCCTCAAACTTAGCACCAATCTTCAACTTATTCGGTTCCACCTCCCCAAGAAAATGGACTAACCTCGCAGTCGGCGAGCCGAACTCCACAATTCCAACAACCACCGGCTTATCAAGCAACTTTTCGTTTATGTCCCGATAAACAACGCTGAAAGAATAGAGTTTACCACTTAAACCAACCTCCTCCCAATTCTCATCAGGTATCTCCGTAAAACACATCTCACAAAACATCCTCGCAGGTAAATAAAGCGCCTTACATTTCGGACATCTCGAGCCGTAAATTTTGCCCTCATCCTTGATATGTCTTAAAAACCGTTCCCCCGCTATCCCCACAGTGTAACGGTTCCAGATTCCAAGAATCCCTTCCTCGTAACGATTATCTCTGTTACTTGCCAACCTCGATATATTCCTCTCCATCTCCCTCGTCTCCATCACCTCAGCCTCCTATTACTCGTTGATAGGCTTGAAATAAAGAATATCAGTGATGCGCCCCTCCCTCTCCTCTTTCGGCTTCCACACCGCTTTCACACGCATACCAACCCATACGCTCTTAGGGTTCACTTCAAGAGAACCTTCCTCCTTAGGCGGGATTTCACCAATCTTGTGCAGAAAACCTACCCGAGGATTAGTACCGTCTATTTCAATAACAGCAGGTATCTCGGGAAGAACCCCCATCTCCTTCGTCCTTTTCATATCCCAGGTGATATAACAGATGCTGAATGTGTTGACAGTCCCCGTGTCTTTCAATTCGACCCACTCGTCCATCTCTTTGAAGCACTTCTCACAGAAGATTCTTGGAGGGGTGACTACCCTTTTACACTTATTACACTTAACCCCCAAAATCTTGCCATCCTTCAAGCCATCAAGAAACCTCGAAATGGCATAGCC
>JAOAAR010000206.1 GCA_026418755.1 Planctomycetota bacterium | reverse complement strand
GGTTGATAAGCAATGTGAGAGGGAGAGGTTTATTCATAGCGTTTGACTTACCTGACGGAGAGAGTCGCAACAGATTCCGTTCCCTTTTATGGGATAAACATTTCGCCACACTTGCCTGTGGTCCAGCCTCTGTGCGCTTCCGTCCTGCACTAACATTCTCTCGAGAGAATGTGGACGAGGCTTGCGATAAGCTCTCGGATGCTATGAAGGAATGGAAGAAGTAATAAGAGTTCTAATAGTAAGCCGTAGCGAGGAATCTGCGGAGAACTGTGGTGGAATTCTGGAACGGGCAGGTTTGCGTGTTTTTGTTGCTTCAGGACTTCGCTCTGCGGAAAGACTACTGAAAGCCGAAGCGATTGACATTGTTGTGGGTGAGCATGGCATCGGTGGATTGGATGGAGAGCGTATTCTTTCTCTTATCAATGAGGTCTCCCCTGATTCATTTCTTGTGCTGGTCACATCCCATACCGCCATTTCATCAGCGATAGATCTGTTAGGGCGCGGTGCATTAGCATATGTATGCCATCCTCCTGATGAGCGCGAATTAGTAGCAGCGGTCAAGAAGGCGGCAGAGCGAGTGCAATTGCGTCGCTTAAATCTCGCTCTTCACGCAGAACTGGACAAAAGATATGGCTTTGAGGGGATGGTAGGTTCTTCAGATGCGATGCGGCGCGTGTTTGACATCGCTCGTCAGGTTGCCGATTCAAGTGCAACTGTCTTGATAGAAGGAGAGAGTGGAACAGGAAAAGAGATGCTTGCTCGTTCGCTCCACCGCTTGTCCCGGCGGTCACGCAAGCCATTTGTTGCCGTAGCATGCGCTGCACTTTCGGAAAGCCTTCTTGAGTCCGAACTGTTTGGGCATAAAAAGGGTGCGTTTAGTGACGCATATTCTGATAGAACAGGGCGCTTCGAATACGCAAATGGCGGGACGCTTTTTCTCGACGAAGTGGGTGACATTCCTTTGAATGTACAGGCGAAACTGTTGCGCGCAATCGAGCAGCGCGAAATTGTCCCCGTAGGGTCGAACGAACCGCTTCGAGTAGATGTTCGCATCATTGCAGCAAGTAAGGGCAATCTTGAAGAACTGATTCGCAAGGGCTCTTTCCGTGAAGATCTATATTTCAGACTTCGAGTGGTCAACATAAAACTCCCCCCTTTGCGGGAGCGCTATGAGGACCTGCCTCTTCTTGTCGAATGCTTTGTCAAGGAGTTTTCTGCTAAGTATCAGAAGAATATCAAAGGAGTGGATGAAGGGGTGTTGAAGATCTTCGGAAGTTACCCGTGGTATGGAAATGTTCGCGAGTTGCGCAACTGCATAGAGAGTATGGTAGCACTTTCTACATCTGAGAGGTTGAGTGAGAAACAGATTCCCAAGAACATCTTGCAGGCGGTTGTAGGAGAAGGGAAAGGAGGGCTTGAAGGGTTTGTCGGTAGGCCCCTCAAGGATGTGGAAAGAGAGTTCATTTTGGCGACATTGAAAAGTGTCGGTGGCAATCGCAAGAAAGCCTCCGCCGTCTTAGGAATCGGAGAAAGGACCCTTTACCGCAGACTGAAAGAGTATGGAGTTCCTGCAAAAGATTACTTTTGATTTACAATAGAGTTCTGTCTGCAGCGTATAATTGATGATGATAATTAGGAGCAAGAAATATGATAAAGGCGGTTTTATTATTTCCTACCATTTTGGTAGGATTTTTGGTTGTTGTCTACTATGCTGCATACTGTGAGGATGCGGTCAAGATTCTGGATGGAGGAACCGTCAGAGGAGACATAATAGACGAGACTGATGAGTATATTCTCATCAGGCGGAAGTCAGGAGACATTCAGCAATTGAGCAAAGAGCGGATAGAGAGAATCGAGCGGGGACCCTCTTTTAATGAAGAGTTTGAGCAGAGGTGGAAATCTCTAGGGGAGAAAGATGCTGATGGTTTTTTTGAACTCGGTCTCTGGGCGGAGGATAGAGGCAGGCGAAAAGAGGCGGAGAAGTGTTATGTTCGGGTGATTGAGTTGAATCCTGACCATGAAGGGGCGCGTGAGAGGCTTGGTCACAAGAAATACAAGGATAAATGGTATACGAACGAAGACGACTATTACAAGGCGATGGGGTATGTTAAGTTTGGTGATATATGGGTTATGCCGGAGGAGAAGGAGAAATACGAAGCAGGTTTTGTGAAGCTTCCAGATGGCACTTGGATAAAGAGAGAGGAACTCACGAAGAAACCTGAGACTCCAAGTAGTGAGACAAGACCCAAGCCTTCGTCCCCGCAGGGCAAGAAGGAGAGTTGGCAGAGACAGGTGCGTGATGATGCATTCTTCAAAGACTCGTCGGGCTCCGTCGCTTGGAATCAGAGGAAGACGGTAGACACAGGTCATTATCTTCTTGAGACCAATCTTGGCGAGAAGCAGGTGAAATTTTACACGAGACTTCTTGAAAAGTTATATGTGGAATATAGTAAGATGTTTGGTGAGGCGAAGGCGAAGTGTCGTGTTATGATTTACTCTTCTCATCAAGAGTTTATGCAGTATGAAGGAAGGGGTGGTGGCGTAGGCGGTTATTACGGAGGTGGGAGAGTAGTTTGCTATCATGGGCTTTTTGGCGCTACTGGCTCTACGCAGACTGTTCTTGCCCATGAATGCACCCATCAGTTTCATGATATGGCTGCGGGGATTCGCAAGGCGCCTATCTGGTTTACGGAGGGGTTAGCAACTTTTTTCGAATGTAGCGAGTTTGATGAAACCGGGAAACTTCACATTGGAATAGTAAACGCTGATAGGCTCAAGACTGTGCAGGAGGAGATAAAGGCTGGACGAGGGATAAGTTTGGAGGAGTTGTTGACGACCCCGCAGGCGCGTTTCGGCGGGAGGCATTATGCTTATGCTTGGAGTTTTATTTACATGATAGGATATGGTACGAAGAACTTACGCAAGATTTTCGAGGAGTACTGGTCGAAGGCGGTAGGAGGCGGTGGCTCGGGCGATAATATGCGTTCTGACCAGTTCCGTAGAATAGCGGAATCGCTTGGATACACCTTAGACGAACTCCAAAGTTTCTGGCAGGAGTGGGTGATGACTTTGAATCCAAAAGACTACCCGACGGAGGCACGGGAGAAGTCGCTTAAATTTGAGGCGGATTGGAAATGGAGGTGTAAGAAGAAATAGGAGGAACGAAGATGAAGAGAGTGATGACTGTTTCTGTAATTTCTGTTCTGGTTTTTTTGATGTCGTTTGCGGGCGCAGGTGAGAAGAAACTGCTTCCATCTGGTACGCATATAATCAAGACGGATGGTGGTATGGATTTGGCGCTGACGATTCCTGCAGGTTTCAGTCTTGATAAAGGCAATTCTTTGATAGTTCTTCTACACGGCGCACAGATGCAGGACTTAAACGATGTGAAGAGTGTATGGAGCGGGTGGACAGATTCGTTCAGTAGAAGTGGTTACATTGTTGTAGTGCCACGTTCGAAGACCAACCCGAATGCTTGGGATGCGAAGGATATAGATGATTTAGCGAAGTTTTGCAAGAAGATTGCTGATGATTACAATGTATTAAATCGTCAGGGTGTCGCTGTGGGACATTCATCAGGGGCAGATGGAGCAGCACGGCTGGTCACCACAGAGCCGAGACTCTTTTCAGCAATTGTCTCGCTTGGAGGACAGACTCGTCCCGAGACTGCCACTCTTAAGAACAACAACATCGGAGTCTTTCTTTTCCATTTTAACGGCGACAATGTAGTGAACATCTCGTTTGCGAAACAGTTGGAGGAGAATCTCAAAAAAGCAGGAGTAAATGTTACATTGAAGACCGAAGATATGAACTCACATGCTATTGAGCATTATGCACAACGGGCGCTATCACCAACCACATCTTGGCTTTCCAACTGGATGAAGGACGAAGCGCGCAAACTGACGAGCGTGGGACAGGACAACAACCTGAACTGGCAGGTGTTGAGC
>JAOAAR010000205.1:3690-3964 GCA_026418755.1 Planctomycetota bacterium | reverse complement strand
GTGTCTGGATACTCACTGATGGCGGATTGTTCGCAGAAGGTGAAACTGTCTTAAATGTCCATAAATTCCCTTTTGTTGTCCCAGAAGAGTTCTTACTATCTATTCGCCAGTAATAATCTGTCCCATATGAGAGTCCTGAAATCGTGTAATAAAGTGATGTTGTGTTTCCTTTATATTCAGGGTCAGATGTTGTGGCGTTTGCGACTGCTACTGGGTCTGTTCCAAAGAAGACTTCGTAAGTTTCTGCTCCTTTCGCTGCGCTCCATCCTAATGT
>JAOAAR010000205.1:0-3680 GCA_026418755.1 Planctomycetota bacterium | reverse complement strand
GTAGTGAACCCCCACAAGGCGCCTTTAGTTACCCCTTTTGAGTTTCTTGAATCCACGCGCCAATAATATGTAGTGTTGTAGTCCAAATTACCGCCTACAACAGGGTCAATAAAGTTGATAGGAACATTACCGAGATAACAGGAGGATGATGTATTTGCGTTTGCGACCTGCGTGGCATTTTTTCCGAAGTAGACATCGTAGGAGAGTGCGCGTGCGGCGGTGTTCCAGGAAATATTCGTTGTGACTGGGACATCGGTTGCGCCTTGTGTAGGAGACGGATTAGTCACTTTTTCAGGAGGTTTGAGTTTTTTCTCTTTTTTTCTGTGTTGAGGAGAAGAGAAGGTAGAGGGGACCTGCGCCGAAGGGTCCGCAAGAAGCAAAAGAGAAAGTTGCAACCGTACAGACAAGTAATGTTATAAACTTTTTCTGCATCTCGCTTCCTCCTCTCGTTGCTTTGTCATTTTAATTTAATGATTTGTTTTTCAAGAGCCTTGCCAAAGGCACAGGGTTTCTGGGATGCACTTTCGAGGTTGTCGCGGACATAACGGGTCGTGGGCCAGGATACAGTCTTTGACGCTTCCTCGACTGTTACAACCGAGTCGCCGTTTATGTCACCTTTTTCAGTCAGCGCTTGTAATAGATAGTATGTAAAGACTCCGTGTTCGAGTTTTCCGAACTCATACGACGATTCGTCTGCGTTGCAAGAGACCAGAAAAACTATCTCTTCGGTATTTCTAATCTTCGAAATATACTCTTTCTTAACACTTGCAGGAATCTCTTCCATTATGAGGGTTCTACCGCTTTTTCCGAAGAAACCTGTATCAAGGATGACGATTCTGCTCGTAGCCGGGACGGTTTCTGTCATTTTTGTGAGTGCATCAAGCGGAATCTCGTCAGATGTTCTTTCTGGTGAGTACGGAAGCAGAGATTGATAGCAGGAGAGTTTGTCTTTTGAAAGTCTTGTTGTGCTTACGCCGGCGAAATAGAAGAGGAGACAGTTTATTGAGATGTCCGTGCGAGACGAGAGGTTTGTTAATGTGTCTTCGATCGCTGTTTTTGTTGCTGAGTTTCCAAGAAGTAAAATGGTTTTGTCGAAGCCGCGGTTTTCAAGTAACTTGGCTAATTCACTGGCGTCTTTCTCGGCGTATTTGAGAACTGGGGCGCTGCTTCTGCCGCAGTCATTCACACCAACTACGACCGCAATGTTCCGTTTCGGAGGAGGAACATCAGTGAGTATTCTGCTGACCAATTCCGCTTTCAGTTTTTGAACTATATGCGGCAGAATCATTGCATTGACATCTTCTGTGTTCCACGAGGTAACAAACGGCATGGTGATGAAAAAGTCCCAGAGACTCACACTTCTTTGCCAGTCGGTTAAACTGAATTCTTGCTCAATCTGAAAAGACTTAGTCCAAATCTTCTCACTGGTCTTTACACTGGTTAAATCTGCGTTTATCTGCACTTTCAGGCGATAATTCTCATCAGCCACAAAAGTAGCCGCAAGAGGAGAGAACAATCCCCAGATAAAAAGGTTTGGAATAAAATTCGCATTTGTCCCGCTATATGAGCCGACAAAATCGGAAAGTGTGATTTGTAGGAGCAACTCAGCACCTTGCCTTTTAGCCTCTGATTCATTTGTAACCTCATATACGCTTGCAAATACAGGAACCTCTTTCAACGCAGTGACCATCTCCTTTTGTAGTTCTTCTGTGTTCGGGTTCACTGCCCAGAAACTTGTCTCCTCTTCAGAAATTGCAGGCGGGATGAGTCGTATAGGCGCGACCGCTACAGAGTATCCTAATCCTTGCGGACGGAGTCTTTTAGCCTCCTGAACTGAAATCTCATCTTGAAATGGAATCGGCTGTGCTACTCCGCATCCGCATAAAAACACTATTACCAAGATCACACCACTCCACTTGCTCATTTTCTTACCTCCGATAAAACGGACGATATGATTTTCATTCTTGTTACTCTTCAATCATTTGTCTTCTCGTACGACACGGAATCCGATGCTTGCGCCGATAGTGTCTTCATTGCATTTGTGACGGAATGTTGCCCGTGCGGCTTTCGCCTCGCCTCCATCATCACAGCAACCACCGCAGAGAGTATAACCTTTACCGTCAAGTGTCGTCACCCACTCACACACATTGCCTCCCATATCGAATGCGCCGACAGGGCTTCTGTCCCCTCTGCATTCACCAACTGCCATTAATCTCCCACCTTCAAGATTACAGAAACTGCTCCTGAACTCATCACCCCACGGGTAAACTGATTTCTTACTCCCATCCCAAGAAGCTGCAATTTCCCATTCTGCCTCCGTAGGTAGCCGATATATTGCTCCTTCTTTCTTGCTCAACCACGCACAATATGCGAGTGCGTCCTTCACGCTCACCCAAGTAACAGGATGGTTCTCTTCTCCTTTCTTCGGTTTGTTGTTTCTCCAGTGAGCAGGAGGTTTGTGTCCGCTCTCTCTTATGAACCGCTCGTATTCCGCATTCGTCACCTCATAAATTCCAATGTAGAACGGATCCATTTTACACTTACGCAACGGATTCGAATCCTGCAGGTTATCGCTTCCTATCGTGAACTCGCCACCAGCAACATACACCAGATTCTTATCAAGAAAACGCTCCTTCTTTATTTTCAGAAATTTCTCCTGTACCTGCTCCTTCCTCTCTTGCCTGTTTGAATCTGTATATTTCCTGCAAATCTCAAGCGCTTTATCAAAATCTTTCTTCTCCATAAGGTCATGGACGCGTTTCATATCTTCAAAGAAAACCTCTTCCTCTATTATCTCCTTTTCCAATTCTCGGAGTTCTGATAGTATCCTCTCCGCTTCTTTTCTGAACTCTTCATTACTATGGCGTTCATACGCTCTGCAAAGTCGCCGAATTTTCTCAGATGCTTCAATACGAGGTAAGGTTTTGTTCCTCAATTGGGTAACCAGATTATTCGCTTCCTTCATTGCATTCTCAAACTCCCTTTTCTCCTTCTCAATCCGTTCCGCTTCAAGCCGTTTCTTATACTCCTTCTCCTTACGGTCAATCTCTTCAAGTCTTTCTCTAGCAGCAGAACTCACCTCGGAGACATATTCCTTCGTCAAAAACGCTTGACAAGTCTCTCTTGCTCCTGCAAACTCGTTTTTCGCAAGGTCCTCATCTATCATTTTCTGCGCTCTTTCCCACTCCGCCATCTGCTTCTCTTTAAGCGAAACTTCAGGTGGACGAGCCGTCTTTTCAGCCTTTTCAACTTCCGCAAACCCCTGTCGTGCCTCCTGCAATAGTTCTTCAATTTTCGGTGCAAAGTAAACTTTCTTAATCCTCTCCGCAGATGTAAGCACATTCTCGTAAGACTGTTTTGCCTGCGCTGTGTCTCCCGCATTTAAAAATTTCTTTGCCTCAGAAAGAAACGCCTGGAGACGAGCAACCGCAATCTCAAGAATCCGCCCACGCTCCTTCTCTACATAACTCTTCCAGTAGTCTTGCGGGTTTATTCTTACAAATTCATCCCAGACCTCCAATGCTGATGCGTATCTCTCTTCATCGGCAAGCCTATCCGCCTTCGATTTTTCATTATTAAAGACAACCATCTCCCCATCTGTTGGGTGAACAACATCCGCCCGCGTCAGCGGATTCTCCGTCGATGGTACCCCTCTGCCAAGAATAATAAACACTATTACT
>JAOAAR010000204.1 GCA_026418755.1 Planctomycetota bacterium | reverse complement strand
AATCAGAACTTTGCGGTGCTCGTTCTTTAACAGGAACATTAGTCAAGTCGGACATACAGTTAAAACACAGGAAATCTTCAGGTTTATTATTTTGACCGCACGAAGGACATTTCTTATATTGCAATCCAATCACCAGCCAGGGTGAAAATTCCATTATCCTCTCTAAGTGAAGTTATTATAACTTTTGAGTTCTCAGGAACAGATAGATCGAACAACAACTCAGCCAATGGAGTAATAAAGACTTCCTCCAGTTTATTCCCTATGCCCCTACCTCCCATAGATAAATCACTTATGCAATATTCCATGATTCTCCTTTTAATGTCTCCACTGAAAACTAACTGTATTTTATGATCTTCTTGAAGTTTATATAACACATTATTAAGCATTTTTTCAAAAATAAGTTCCGCATAATTTGATCTGATAAAATCAAAAACAACAATATTCTCTCCTATTCTGTTTAATATCTCAGCTCTACCGAGTACAGCTTTGAAATAGTTATCTATTGCTTCCTTTACTGTCTTTTCTAATTTTTCAAAGTTATCATTTAAACTCAACTTTTGGATTCTCCTGTTTTCAAAAATTTCATAAACCCCCAGATTAGATGTAAAAACTATTATGCTTTCAGAAAAATATACTGTCTCTCCTTTACCAGAAGTCAACCTACCATCATCCAGTATTTGCAGAAATATATCCATAATTTTTGGATGTGATTTTTCAATTTCATCAAACAGAATGACAGAGAAAGGATTTTGTTTCAATGCATTGGTTAGTTCTCCTCCAACATCGTATCCTACGTATCCAGGTGGAGCACCAATTAACCTCTGGTCAGAATGTTCTCTTGCAAACTCAGACATATCAAACCTAATACAATTACTTTCATTACCAAAGATCAATTCTGCAATAGATTTAGCCAATTCTGTTTTTCCTACCCCTGTTGGTCCCAAGAACATAAAGGAGCCAAGAGGTCTGTGGGGGTCACTTAATCCGCTTCTTGCACGCCGCACCGCATTGCTTACCACTTCAATCGCTTCAATCTGACCCACAACGCGCCTGCCCAACTCTCCTTCCATCTGAACCAACTTCTCGCGCTCCGTTACCATCAGTTTAGATACGGGGATTCCTGTCCAACTGCTTACAACTTGGGCTATGTCTTCTGGTTCCACCTCTTCTTTCAAAAGCCTTAAGTCTTTCTGTGCACTGCGCAGTTTCTCCTTCAACCCTTTGAGTGCGCTTTCTGTTTCAGGAATCTCTTTGTAAAGAATCTGCGCCACACGCTCCAAGTTTCCTCTCCGCTTCTCGGCATCTGATTCGTTCTTCAGATTCTCCAATCGCTCGTTCAACCGCCTTATCTCACTAATCAGATTCCGTTCAGTCTCCCAATGAGCCTTCAACTGCGACCTCTTCTCCACCAACTCTGCCAAATGCTTCTCAACATCTCTTAAACGCTCCTTCGAGCCTTCATCTTTTTCCTTTGACAACGCACGCTTCTCAATCTCCAACTGCATTATTTTCCTCTCGACATCATCCAGCACTTGCGGCAGAGAATCAATCTCTATGCGCAATCTGCTCGCTGCCTCGTCCACCAAATCTATTGCTTTATCTGGAAGAAACCTTTCGGTGATGTATCTGTGCGACAGTTGAGCGGCGGCAACAAGCGCCGCATCCTGGATTCTCACGCCCGAATGGATCTCGTAGCGCTCTTTCAAGCCCCGTAGAATAGCGATTGTCTCTTCAACCGACGGCTCTGAAAGGTAAATGGGCTGAAAACGCCGCTCGAGAGCGGCGTCTTTCTCGATATGTTTGCGATACTCATCAAGAGTAGTTGCTCCAATGCACCGCAAAACCCCGCGGGCAAGCGCAGGTTTCAACAAATTGGCTGCGTCTGCACTTCCTTCTGCTCGCCCTGCCCCAACCACAAGATGCAACTCGTCAATAAACAGAATTATCTCACCACTTGCCTCCTCCACCTCTTTCAAGACCGCTTTCATCCGCTCTTCGAACTGTCCTCTGAACTTTGTCCCGGCGACCAACGCTCCCATATCCAATTGAATCAAACTCTTGTTCTTCAGCCCCTCTGGCACATCACCGTTTATGATTCTCTGGGCAAGCCCCTCAACCACTGCGGTCTTTCCCACACCAGGCTCGCCAATCAGAACAGGATTGTTCTTCGTCCTCCGAGAAAGAATCTGCATCAGACGCCGAATCTCGTTATGGCGTCCAATAACAGGGTCCAACTTCCCTCCTCTTGCCAATTCCGTCAAATCCCGTCCGTATTTTTTTAACGCTTGATACTTTTCCTCCGGCTCTTGGTCAGTTACGCGATGGACTCCTCGCACCTCCTTCAGCACTTTCAAGACGCGCTCTCTTGTCACACCGTTCTTTGCCAAAACCTTCCCCACTCCACCTGTTGTATCTGCGCATAAAGCAAGCAGTAGATGTTCGGTCGAGATATACTCATCTTTAAGGGACCGCGCCTCTTGTTCTGCTGTTTCAATCACTTTTGCAAGCGACGGCGATATATAAATGTCCTGCATTGGAGAAATAATCTTTGGAAGTTTTTCGATTAGACTATCCATTTCGGCACTTAAAGAAGCGGTGTTTGCGCCAATTTTGCGCAATACGGGCGCCACCACTCCCTCCTCCTGCACCAGCAAGCAACTCATAAGATGACACGGCTCGACCTGCTGGTTCTGTCTTCTCTGCGCCAAGTTATGTGCCTCTTGCAGCGCTTCAAGCGACTTAAAAGTAAACCTATCCTGCTGCATCTCTTTTTCTCCTCTCTCAAAACTCATTAAACCATATATGCAAATTCCACACCAGAACATTACAAATAGAAATTACCCACAATGCACCACTTTTTACTTCTCTTCCTTTTTCTCTTTAACCGAACCTTCTTCTTCCTTTACCACAGGCAGAAGAACATACGATGGATGGCCTTTGTCGAAATAAAGCGTATTCTTTGCAACAACCATGTTTGTCTCTTCCCACGAATTCTTTCCGGTGTTCGGATTCGCATCCCAGCGGGGATAGTTGCTACTGGTCACTGAAACTCTGATTCTGTGCCCTTTATTAAAAATAATGCTCGTTGACCACAGGTCAACCTCCACTTTATAGATTTTTCCTGGCTCCATCAATTCCGGTCTCTCGAACGAATTGCGGTATCTGCACCGAATTATACCGTCAGCAATCAGAACAGATTTACCGCTTGGATAAACATCGCACAACCGTACAACAAAATCCGTGTCAACAGCAGACGAGGAAACATATAAAACCGCTGTTATTTTCCCTGTCACCTCAATAGGATGTTCTAAAACTTCGCTCGAAAAAACAAGAACATCCTTCCGTTCCTCAATTCTTCTCTGGTCGTAAGGTCCTCTCTCAATCGTCAGATTCCGTCCCCCAATTGTGGGGCAAGGATTCTTCGGGTCGTATTCGTAAGAAGCAGAAGCATCCTCTTCTTCTGGTTGTGAGAAACTCAACTTCCCATCCTTGCGCAGATAAAGCGGAGTCAACGCCGCATGGGGAGGCCATTTCTGCGCAGTCCGCCAGAAATTGCCCACCGCGTCCTTTTCTCCAAACGCCCCCATCACATAATAAATGACCGAGGGATATTTCTCCGCGCTGTTCTTCTCCCCTTTCAGGTGATAGTCGAACCAGTCCGCCATAACAACAAGCGGAAGTGAACGGGCATTCTCAGGAAGAAAGAATTCTCCTATCCGCTCTTCTTCTGTTCCTCCGTGTGTCCACGGACCCATTACCAGAACCTGCCTTCCTCTTGCTCCTTCTGCACCTCTTTCCTGTCTCATCAAAAAAGAATCTATACTCCCCTGACAAAATGTGTCGAACCAGCCACCGATGTTCACAGCAGGCACATTCATCTTCTCCGCTCGTGTTGAAGAATCCATCTGCCGCCAAAAATCGTCATACGACGGATGCTCTCTAATCATATCAAGCGCTTGTGGCAAGTAACCTACCCGTTT
>JAOAAR010000203.1 GCA_026418755.1 Planctomycetota bacterium | reverse complement strand
GCATATAAGTACGGGGATAAGGTGAGCAAGACGCGGAGATACAATTTGGGAGAGGCTCTATCTTCGCAATCAAAGTTTCTACTTTTTCTTACTGCTACACCTCATCGTGGCGACCCGGAGAACTTTCGCCTGTTGCTCGATCTCTTGGAGCCTGGTTTCTTTGCTGATGAAAAAATGCTTGCAGAATCTATTCAGAGCAAGGACAATCCTCTGTTTTTGAGGAGGTTGAAGGAGGACCTGAAAGACTTTGAGAACGCTCCCATTTTTCCGCCTCGGAAGGTAGAAACGGTGAAATATCGCCTTTCGAGCGATGAAGCGAGGCTTTACAACGCTGTCACCGAATATGTGGAGAGGCACTTTAACAGGGCTTTGGAGAAAGGAAAGCGGAGTGTAACTTTTGCTCTTATGCTTCTTCAGCGCCGTCTTGCTTCAAGTGTTCGAGCCGTCAGAAAGTCTCTTGAGCGAAGACTGGAAAAGTTGAAGGAACTGTATGAGAAGGGAAGACTGATTCAGGTTCAGGAAGTTGAGTTCGATGAAGAGGTGTTTGAAGACCTTGAAGAGAGAGAAAGATGGAAACGGGAAGAGGAACTGTTGGAAAGTTTGTCTTCAGCGGGGACTCTTGAAGAACTGAGAGAGGAGATAGAAAATCTTACTGAAGTGACTAATATTGCGAAGGAGGTTGAGAAGAAAGAGGTGGAGACGAAACTGACTGAACTGAAAAAAGTTATGGACATTAAGCAACTTCAACAGACAAAGGAGAAACTCCTAATCTTCACGGAGGCGAGGGATACTTTGGAGTATCTTGTTGAAAAGATTCGCAAGTGGAAGTATACAGTGACTTATATTCATGGAGGGATGAACTTAGACGAGAGGATTAGAGCAGAGGACGAGTTTAACAACACATCTACCCAGATAATGGTATCTACTGAGGCTGGTGGCGAAGGCATAAATCTCCAAAAGAGATGCTGGATTATGGTCAATTACGATATTCCGTGGAATCCGAACCGTCTTGAACAGCGTATGGGCAGAATCCACCGTTATGGTCAGCAACACGAAGTCCATGTATACAATCTCGTGGCAGTAGAGACTCGCGAAGGTCGTATTTTGGAGAAACTGTTTGAAAAACTCTCTCGAATCAAGGAACAGATTGGCTCAGACAGGGTATTCGATGTCATTGGGGAAATCATTCCTGGTAAGAATCTGAAAGACCTCATCGTAGATGTGATATCAAGGAAGCGCACAATGGAAGAAATCTTAAAGGATTTTGAAAGAGTGCGTGACGAAGAGGCGATAAAAAGGGTTAGAGAAGCGAGTTTTGAGGCGCTTGCCACGCGTCATATTGACCTGACAAGGATTCTGGGAGAGCAGAGAACTGCAAAAGAGAACAGGCTGATTCCGGAATACATTGAGGAGTTTTTCAAGAGGGCAGCGAAAGTTCTGAACATAAAAATGGCAGTAAGAAAAGACAATTTCTGGCACATTTCGTCTGTGCCTATTGAGTTGCGGAATCTGCCGCATGAGTTCAAGATGAGGTTTGGCGAAGTCCAGAGCGAATATATAAAGATAGGGTTTGATAAGGACAAGTGTTTCAAGGCACAAGCGGAGTTTGTTGCGGGTGGACATCCGCTTCTTGAATCGGTCATTCGTGCAATTCAGAGCCGCTGCGAGATGCCCGCATCAGAAGGCGCTATGTTCATAGACCCTGAAGGTAAAAAGGATGGCATTATATGGTTCTTCGAAATTGAGATTAGAGATGGCGGTAATGAGATTGCCGGGAAGAGATTGTTAGCGGTGTATCAACCGCTCGGGACTACAAACCAATTTTCTTTCGTTAACCCTGCAATTCTTTGGGATTTGAAGCCGTGTGCTCAGCAGCAAGGACTGTTCACCCTCCCTACGGACGCCAAGGACGCAGTACTGAATTTTGTCATTTCTTCGGAACTTGAGAGATACAAAGCAGAACTTTTCCAAAATCGTCAGAGGAACGCAAAGATAAAGGAGAAGTACGGGATGCTCTCAATTGAATCCATGATTGCCGAATCAGAAGCAAAACTTTGCTCTTATGAGGAGAGGCAAGCGAAAGGCGAGAATGTGCCCGAGATGACTATTCAGAACGAGCGGCGCAGAAGAGAAGAACTGGAGCAGAAGAGACAGCGTTTGAAAAGGGAGATAGAGGCAGAGACCCACCTTTACCCGAGCGAGCCCAAAATCCTCGCCGCTATTAGAGTCGTCCCTGCTTCTGCAACGGGAAAGATGCTCCCCGACAGAAATATTGAAGAAATCGGGATGAAGATAGCATTAAACTACGAGGAATCTCATGGCAGAGAGCCAGAAGATGTCCATCTTAAAAACCTCGGTTTTGATATCCGCTCAAGAGATAGGGATGGAAGATACCGCTATATTGAAGTGAAGGCGAGAGCAGAAGAAGGTGCAATAGTGCTGACTCCTAACGAGTGGCTTATGGCACAACGGCTCAAAAATGAATACTACATCTACATTGTGACAAACGCTAACACCAGACCAACTCTCTATCTTGTGCAGAATCCAGCAGAAAAATTCAAACCTCAAGAAGAGATAGACATCGTAAGATATATCATCAAAGACTGGAAAGGAAAGGCAAAGAAAGAGGAGGACTGAAAATGTCTGAGAAATCTTTTATTGAATTAGATTTCCCCATTAAAGAAGTGAGTGAAGAATCGGCTCGAGAGAAGAGCCTCAGACACGGTCATATCTCTACTCTCCATGTCTGGTGGGCACGCAGACCACTCGCTGCATCAAGAGCCTCTATCTACGCTTCCCTTACGCCTGCACCCAAGGATGAAAAAGAGAGAAAAGAACGAGCAAGGTTCATCTCTATCTTCTCGAAATGGGAGAACTCTCTCAACAAAGACCTTATTAGCAGAGCCAGGCAAGAGATTCTTAAGGCGAACAGAGGAAAAGCGCCAAAAGTTCTTGACCCGTTTGCAGGTGGCGGTGCTATCCCGCTTGAAGCACTCAGACTCGGCTGCGAAACTTACGCCTCCGACCTCAATCCCGTCGCCGTCCTCATACTCAAATGCACACTCGAATACCCTCAAAAATATGGTCGGATGAAGAAGAGAAAAACTAATGACCTCGCAGTCGAAAAAGAAATCAATCCTCTTCTTGAAGATGTGAAGAAATGGGGCAATTGGGTCTTACAAGAAGCGAAGAAAGAGATTGGAAAGTTCTACCCTCCCGACCCCGACAAATCTGTTCCTGTGGGCTATATCTGGGTGAAGACTGTAATGTGTCAAAGCCCAAACTGCAACGCTGAAATTCCTCTTGCTTTGCAAACATGGCTATCAAAGAAAGATAAAAAGAGAATCGCTTATAAAATTGTTCCGAAGAAGGAGGGAGTCGAATTTGAAATCAGAGAAGGAGAGTTGGATTTTGACCCGGGGAGAGGCACGGTCTCAAGAGCGAAAGTTGCCTGCCCCTGCTGCAAATCCACATTGAGTGATAAGGAAATAAGGAAACAGTTTCAGGAAGGCAAATCGGGGCAGAGAATGGTTGCGGTTGTTTTGCAGAGTCAGGAGAGACAGGGCAAGACTTATCGCATCGCAACAGAAAAAGATTTACGAATTTTCAGAGAGGCTGAAAGGCATCTCGAAAAGAAGAGGCAGGAGTTGCTTGACAAGTGGGGCTTTAACCCGGTGCCAGATGAACCGATAGAGCCCAATTCAATTAAACCAAGAACATTGTGGCTTTATGGAATGAATACTTGGGGTGACCTTTTCAACTCTCGTCAGAAATTGGCGCTGATTACATTCACGGAAAAAGTGAAAGTAGCATACGAGAAGATGCTTGCCGAAGGCACGGACGAAGAATACGCAAAAGCGGTCGTGAGTTATCTATCGCTGTGCCTCGACAGATTAGCCGTCTATAACACAACAAATGCTCCTTGGCATGTTACCTGTGAAAAAGCGACACAGGTATTCGGTCGCCAGGCGCTGCCGATGGTCTGGGATTATGCAGAGACCAACCCATTCGCAGATTCGTTCAGTTGGCAGGTTCAGGTAGACTGGATAACGAAAT
>JAOAAR010000001.1 GCA_026418755.1 Planctomycetota bacterium | reverse complement strand
AGCCTCGAAACAGGACTGTTCTCCAATCTTGCGGTATCGCAATCGATGAAGATGAGTCATAGAAGGAGTTATAAATATCTTGTTTGCGGGAAGAGGAAGTGGTAGTAGATCCTTTAGTCTGTTCGAGAAGTTTCGCTTTGATGGCGGCTTCTTCTTTACTCAGGGTTTTGTCATCCAATGAGAGAAGAATCTCTTTTGCACTCTCTTTAAGTGTCTGAATTAACATCGCTGCTGCCATTTTAAGAGAGGTGAGTGTACTTCGTCTGCCTGTTGTCTGAATGCTACGATTCAAGTAGTAAAGCGCTTTAGCACCGTCTCCTGATTCAAGGGCGGTGTCTGCCAGATACAGAAGCGCTTTTTGTCCTGCTTCGGTCAAGGGGTAAAGTCGGCTCACCGTCTCGATTCCTTCCGTGTTGCCGGAGGAGAGCGCTTGTTCGAGGCTTCTCTCTGCTGTGGCTCCGTATAAAGTGATGTAGGTGTCGTATCCTCCGAGTGGCATCTCTCTAAGAAGTTGAACACAGAAATCGTCGAGCGGTATATACACATTTTCGCTTCTATGGTAGAGTTTGCCGGCAAAGGATGCTTCGGTGAGGGTTTTCTCCAAAAGTATCTGGAGAAGTTCGATACCCTCTCTGAATTTTTGCTGTTTCAGACGGGAACGCACCTCGTCGATGATTCCTTCGGGGTCAGAGAATGCGTTCAGCGAAACGGAGGAGTTCGTTTGTAAGTCGTCCTCACTCTGCTGAGCGGCTATCCATACCGAGAAAAAGAGAGTTGTTATAAGTATGCAAACAAGCCTCATAATTTGCCCTCCTTCTGTCCGAAGATTTGCGGCATTCTTCGCTCTTCAGTCTTGTCTATCGGCTGATATGTGACCTTGTCTGGGAATATCTTCGCAAGATAATGCTCTAATGTGCTCGTCGTAGGTCCGTAACGGTCGTGATACATATAGTATTCGAGGTCAAAGAGCATCTCTTGAGCTCTCTGATAGCGAAGTTCGCGGTCTTTCTGGAGCGCCCGCTCTATGATTTTCGAGACAGCCTCAGGAACATCGCTTCTGTATTTTCTGATTGGCTCAACAGGCTGGTAGCAGATGTCGTGGAGCATCTTCATCGTGTTGGAAGGCTGCCACAGTTGGCGAGCAGCCAGCATCTCGTATAGAACTACGCCTGTGGAGAACAAGTCGGAGCGACCGTCTGTTTCTTTAAACTGTGCCTGTTCAGGTGACATATATTGTAACTTTCCCATCAAGACTTCACCTTCTCGTGCATGCTTTAAATTCCGCGCCTTTGCGATTCCAAAATCGGTTACTCGCACTTCTCCTTCGTATGCCAACATTATGTTGGCAGGACTTATATCCCGATGGACGATTCCTAGGAGGTTGCCATTTCTGTCGCGCTTTTCGTGCGCATAACGAAGCGCACGGCAGACACGGGATATTATGAATGTGGCTATTTCAACAGGTATCGGCTTTTTCAATTCTCTGTGCCTCTCTATAAAAGTTGCAAGGTCTACTCCAAATATATACTCCATTGCCATATAATACTGTTTGCCTATTTTTCCCAATTGATAGATTTGGACGATGTTTTGATGGACTAAATCTGCTACCAGTTTAGCCTCTCCTATGAACATCTCGGCGAATTGCTTGTCGTCTCCGAATTCTGCCCGAATCATCTTGATTGCCACAGTCTTGCGAAAACCCTCCGCCCCTAATTGAAGCGCTTCGTAAATCGTTCCCATTCCACCTTCTGCTATCTTTCTGACGAGGATGAATCGAGTCACATCTTGAATCTCGCCAATGACGGGTTTTCCTTCGAAGGTTTCCATACTTGTTCCTCTCACAAGCCTCTTTTTCATTTTAACCAGCGGTCGTCCTCCTTTCAAGTTAGACTCTCTCTTTAACCTCATTTAGCGAAAGAATCTACTGTGTTTAGGTTGTCTCCTTCTGGTTTGACTCTTTGAGAATTTTCTGCTACATTGGTAGACTGACTTTCGAAGATTGATGTATAAAATTGTTACAATTTTTGGGCAGGTGTCAGTGTATAATATAAGGAGGAGCAAAGTCGGAGGAGGATTTTAGATGAGAGTGTTTATCGCAATCTTGGTTCTTCTATGCGGTGCTGTTTTTGTTTTTGCGCAGGACAAGGAGCGGGAGCAGGCGGCAGGGCAGGTCGCGGGAGTTGACCAGGCGCGTGTAAAGGCGGCGGTTCAGAAAGGCATAGAATTTTTAAAGAGCAAGCAGAATGCGGACGGTTCGTGGCCTGTGACGAAGCGTGCGACGGGGTTCCCAGAAGGTGCAACGGCTTTGTGTCTTCTTGCGCTTTTGAAAGGAGGTGAGCCGAAGACTTCCGAGGCTGTCAAAAAGGCGCTCGACTATCTTTACAAGCAGCAATTTCGCTCGACATATTCGGTCTCTTGCCTCATTCTTGCGCTCGCCGCTTTGGCGGAATCGGATGATGTGCTTACGGAGAAGGAGATAGAGAAGGAGATAAAGGCTAAAAGGACGCAGGTTTTTATTCCTCCTGAGGAGAAGCAGAAAAGAGATTTTGGGAAGTTGCCTGATGTATATAAGGACTGGATGAAGCGGGCGCTGGAATGGCTTCTTCAGCAACAAAAGGATGTCTGGAGTTATGGGGGGCAATATCAGGTGGGGCCGAACGCGCGAGTTGACGCATCTAACTCACAGTATGCGCTGCTTGCGCTTCACGCTGCTTCTCGCTGCGGTTTGACCGTTCCGGATGCTGTTTTTTTCAAAATAGTCCAGTATTTCCTTGTTGCGCAGGAACAAGACGGACCAAAAGTCAAGGGGTTTCCGGTTCCGATTGCTGATTTTGATGTGAAAGAGTTGAAGCAACTTGAGAGGCAGATTCTTGAAAGGATGCGAGGAAAGTTCATAGAGGCGGTGGAAAAGGGAGAAGAGAAGGATGTGAGTGAACTGTTGAGAAAGGTTCGGACGGAAGGTGTGACTATAGATGAAAGTCCTTATCGGAAGTTTGGAGGGGAGTTGAAGGATATGAGGGCGCGCGGTTGGGGTTATGTCCTGCCGCAGAATCAGCCAGAGATTCCCAAAGACGATATTTTCTGCAAGGCGGTCGGCAGTATGACTTGCAGTGGAGTTGCTGCACTTGCTATCTGTAAGGCGAATCTAAGTGGGCTCTCAGGTGACCTTAAGAAAGCGGTTAATGAAGCGATTCGGGATGGCTGTGCTTGGCTTGCTCACAATTTTGCTGTCAACAAGAACCCCAACTGTCCTGATTGGCACTACTACTATCTTTATGGGCTCGAACGCGCTGGAATTCTTTCGCTTGTCTATGAGTTTGGGACGCACAACTGGTATAAGGAAGGTGCTGAATTTTTGTTGGGTGCACAGCGCGCTGATGGCTCGTGGCCAGGTGAGGAGGGTCAACAGCGGCAGGTGGGGCAACTCATCATTAACGCAGCGGCGTTGGACGAGACGGTCAACACTTGTTTTGCCATACTCTTTTTGAAGCGTGCGACCGCCCCTATTGTCAAACTGCCCGAAGACATTTATACGGGTAAAGGGGTGTTAGGACCTGCCAAGGAGCCTTCTGAGAAGCCCAAATAGTCTGAAAAGGTGACCGCTTTTCACATCTCTTACGGGGAGTTGTATCTCAAAGGGTATAATTTTAGAGAGTAGGTGTGTACTGTTCATTTACCGGTTAAGAGTTAACAGTCCTTATAAGGCTTGCTTGTTAATGGTGTATCTCGGATAATATAGTTTGATGGATACGGAGGGATGATGTGAGGGAATCTTGTGATATTCTCATTATAGGTGGCGGGGTGGTGGGTTGTTCTGTTGCTTTCCATTTGACGCAGTTTGGCAGGACGGATGTGTTGGTTGTGGAGCGCGATTTTTTGGCGTCGGGTGCGACAGGCAGATGTGGAGGCGGAATCCGTGCGCAATGGTCAACTGAAGGGAACATCAAACTTGCTCAACACTCTATAAAAGAGTTTGAGAATTTTAAGGAGATTACGGGGGCGGAGATTCAGTTCCGTCAGGGCGGCTATTTACTGCCTGCCTACACTCAGGAGATGGTCGAGCAGTTCAAGCAGAATGTGTCTCTTCAGAACAAACACGGTGTTCCTTCTCGTCTTATTAGCCCTGAAGAGGTTGCGGAGATTGTTCCTCTTATGAACAGGAGCGAGATTTTAGCGGCGACTTTCTGCCCTACGGACGGGGTTGCTAACCCCTTTCTCGTTACTGACGGCTATGCGAATGCTGCGAGACGAAAAGGAGCCAGGTTTCTTCTTCGCCGTTCGGTGGTTGGTTTCAGGACAAGCGGAAGTAGAGTTCAAACCGCTATTTTAGATGACGGCACGGAAATAGACTGTTCTCTTGTCTTAAACGCCGCGGGCGCTTGGGCAGGAGAAGTCACGAAACTGTTGGGTACGGAGATTCCCGTTACGCCGTACAGGCATCAGATTCTCGTCACGGAGCCGCTTGAGATAATTCATAGACCGATGGTGATTGACCTTTACCATAACATATATTTTTCGCAGTCTGAGGAAGGGGGGTTTATCACAGGGCAGACAGATGAGGATGAGAAGCCCTCTTTTAATATGATGAACAGTTGGAGGTTCGTAGTCGAGATTTCGAGAAAACTCCTTTACCATTATCCATGTCTTAGGAAGGTGAATGTTCTGCGGCAGTGGGCGGGGCTTTACGCTGTTACGCCTGATGCGCAGCCAATTCTTGGTCGCGTCAACGAATATGAGAACTTCTTCTGCGCTACAGGATGGTCGGGACACGGGTTTATGATTTCGCCTGCTGTTGGGAAGATCATGGCTGAACTCTTCGTTTTTGGCAGACCGAAAACGCTTTCGATAGAAGAGTACTCGATTGAGCGGTTCAAGAAAGGCGAATTCATCCGGGAGAAGAGCGTCGTATGAGGCATGGCGGACGGAGCAACTTATGGGGTGATTTGTTCAGGAAAAGGCGGACATTTTGCCGTTGGAAGTTAGGAGGGAATAGGAGAGGAGTTGCTTTTCACAATATGAGTCTGTGGAATCGGGCTTATTGAGATGATTGAACTGTGCTTAGAGAGGAGAAAAGGAGTGCTTAAGATCTGTTCGAGTGACCATAGTTTGAGGGCGGTATTTTCAAGAGAGGTTTCTTCGTGAAGTGGATGTTGGAGATAGGGTATGGTGGAGAGTGCTGACGAGAGGAAGAGGCAGGTGAGATGTCTGCATTGTTTTGAGCGGATTGTGATACCGAAGGGGGTTGAGCAATATGGTTGTCCGCGCTGTGGAATCCTCTGGCGTATTTCTTGGCATCCGAACGGGATGCCTAAGATTAGGGGTCCTGTGTGGTCGCAGTTGCGCAGATATGAAGAGAGTAAAAATCAAGGGAAGCGGTAAGGCGCTCACATTTGCGAGAGTTCTCTTTCAAAATATTCGTTGGTCTCTGGCTGCTATTTGCTGTTATGCCGCTTGTTGGGGAGGAAGAGGTTCCTTTCAGAGTGCGTGCTTTGAGAAAACGGATAGAACTGAAGGAGAGGCGTATAATTCTTTACGGTTCTGTTGAAGTTGAACGTGCCAAACTCAGGTTCCTTTGCGATTCTGCTCTTATTTCTCTTGACAGTTCAAACGACATGATGAGTATCCGCGCTGAAGGCTCTGTATTTCTTACGGATGGAACCGTCACGCTCGAAGCCGACTCCGCATTCTATGATTTTTCGCAACAAGGAGGGATTTTCATTTCCGCAAGACTTCGCTTAAGAGTGAAGGAGATGAAAGAAGAGAGGAGGGTTCTGAGCCGAGACTTGCCTGAAAGAGTGGAAGAGATTTTTCTGAAAGCCGAGCGGATCTATGCGGAGAACAATCTGAAAAGATTTGTAGCAGAAAACTGTATAATTTCGACCTGCTCGTTTGACGAGCCTCATTGGGGGTTCCGTTCGGCAAGAGTGGAACTTGAACGGGACGGTACATTCAAGGCGAGTGGCAACCATTTCTTTGCAAGTTTTATCTCTTTTCCTCTGCCCTCGTTTTATATAGAAGAGGAATGGTGGATGCCATTGAGAAGACTTTATTTTGGCAGCCGTTCTGATTTCGGTTCGATTTTCTCCACCGCTATCCGCATCTGGCAGAGCAGGACTATCACTTCGGATATCCGCTATGAGCACTATTCCTTGCGCGGAGACGGGACAGGGCTTGAAGTTCGCTACAGAGAAAAGAATATTCCCTCTGTCCGTCTTTCAGGATTTTATATTCACGATGAGGGAGAAAGATTTGCTTTTGAAGAGCGAAGCCGCTGGCGCACGGCGTTAGACTGTGATTGGGCTTCTCCTCAAAGGAGTCTGCTTTTTTGCTTCCGCTGGAGGCGGGCATCGGATTCATTGGTGCTCAGAGACTACTTTGAGCGAATCTACAGGGAGGATGAGCCTCAGGAGAGTTACGGATTCCTCCGCTACTGGTGGAGCGGTTCTATTTTCTCAGAGGCACTCATTTTGGCGAGGGCGGAGCCTTTTAGAACGCAGACAGAGTACGTTCCATCTTTCAACACCGAGGTTATCGGTTTATCGCTTTTTGGAAATTTTCTTCTGGATGCGACAGCACGTGTTGAATACATTCGCCGTAACTACGCAGAAACCGTAGGATTTGCTGACAACGAATGCCGCAGAGTTTTTCTCTCTACAAAAGTAAGCGCGCCGACGGACATCTCTTTCATCCGCTTAAACCCATATCTTGCGTCCTCGTTCACTTCGTACTCTCGCGCTTTCTACAGCGATGAAGAGGTTTCGAGGGCAGAATCGTCGGCAGGATTCATTTTCTCTACGCTTCTATGGCGCTGCTACAACAACAGAACACTCCACTCGATTCTGCCGTCACTCTCATACTTTCACCGCTTTGCTCTCACGCTCGAACCTGACGAGGTGCCGTACTATGACGAACTGGAACAGGTGGAAAAAGAGCAGTATGTAGAACTTGCCATCGTAAATCTTCTGCAAGTTGAGAGCAGACGCTGTCTGGATTTCCGCTCTGCTTACCGTATTGACGCAAGAAACGGGAGGGACAGATTATACCTCGATGTGAACGCTTTGCCTTTTACTTTTCTCGCTCTTCTCGCCAGTTTTAATTTTTCTGGTGACTCTCTTTCGCTTTTGACGCGCCGGTTGCGGGTTGCCGTTAACCACAAGAAATGGGATTTCTCGGTAGAGGATTACTACCTGCGCGGTATGCGTCATCTTCTCACTTTCCGTTTGGGTGCGTCTTATGAAAAGAGATGGGCGCCTTCTCTTCTCTATCAATACGACATTATCAAAAAAGAGTACTCTAAAATCTCTTTCTCTTTGACACACAGACTCCATTGCTGGATAATCGAGTTCGGCTGCGAGTACGATAATGTGAACGATGAGCGGCGGTTCACTTTTTATCTGTCGCCGTTTGAGTTCTATGGGGAGCGCAGAATCGAGCCGCTTACTATGCGCTCAAGAGAAGAATGAATTGAGGGGAGAAAGATGGGCGAAAGGGTTGCGGTTTATCCTGGTACATTCGACCCCCCAACGAACGGCCACCTTGATGTGATGAAGCGCGCCTCAAAATTGTTCGACAAACTCATCGTCGCTATCGCAGAAAACCCTGATAAGAAGCCTCTTTTCACTGTAGCGGAAAGAATCAAGATGATAAAAGAATTGACTCAGAACATACCTAATGTCGAGGTGGTCGCTTTCAACGGACTGACTGTCGAACTGTGCCGTCGGCACAACGCTGTCTGCATTGTTCGTGGAATCCGCACTTTCAGTGACTACGAATACGAATTTCAGATGGCTCTCACAAACCGCTCTCTTGCTCCTGATATTGAAACCATCTTTATTATGCCTTCTGAGGAGTTTTCTTTTCTTTCAAGTTCTATGGTTAAACAGGCTGTCTCTCTCGGCGGCGATTTGAGCCAGTTCATTCCTCAAATCGTGCTCCGCTGCCTCAAACAGAAACTGAAACAAACAAAATGACCTCGGTAGATACTGTTACTACATCTATCGAGGAGCCCTACAAGGATTGTCTGTTTGCTCTTGCAGGAGATAAACGGTATAATCTTTCCGTCCGCAAAGGAGAGATTGTGTGGAACCGTTCGACATTGATGGAATAAGAGGAGGGTTTTACACGGATGTGTACTTTACGAACATCCGTCTCTTGTTGGAAAGGTTGAGTGCGGAGAACTATCGGTTTGCAGGGATAAGCCCTGTTAGAGAGTTGCAGGGTCTGGATACATCGGACTTGAAAACAGGGGATGTAGAGGTAGAGATGCAGTTTTTTCACAAAAGAGATGAGGCGGTGGTCTGCGGAATCAGCCATTGTCTTGATATTCTTAAGGAATGTGCGGGCTATTTCAAAGGCAAAGAGTTTGTCAAGTGCTACGATACACTCGAAATCTATGCGTTAAAGGACGGGGAACTCTCTTATAACAGGAAACCGGTGATGAAGATTCGTGGTGTTTATCGCTATTTCGGATACCTTGAGACGGTGCTTTTAGGCATTCTTGCAAGACAGACTAGAGTGGCGACAAACGCCTACAGATTTCTTAAAGCATCAAACGGGAGGCCTGTTTTCTTTTTTGGGGGAAGATTTGATTTGCCTCAGACACAGGCGCTTGACGGAGAGGCGTATTGCATCGGCGTCAACACCTACAACAGAATTTTCAGAGCGAAAGTTCCACCTGTCGTTGCCACTCCTGCGCAGGCGCATTTGTGGGGTGGGGTGGCGAGCGGGACTACTGCACACGCTTTGATGATGGTTTTTTTAAGAGACACTGTTGAGGCGATGCTTCAGTTTGCGCGAATCCTTCCTCCTGATGTATTAAGGGTTGCGCTCGTTGATAGTAATAACGACTGCGTTGGCGACAGCGAAAGAGTGGCTGAGGCGTTTTTTGAAACATTCTGGTCTCTTAAAAAGAGGGGTAGGGATAAAGAGGCTGAGTTGTACAGATTGTATGGGGTGAGGGCGGATACGGCGGAGGATGTGATGGATGTTTCGTTACAACCCGGTGGAGAGTGTGGGGTCGTTCCTGCGCTTACGAGGAAGATGAGAGAGGCGTTAGATTCTCTTGCTGTAAGACTTGGTTACACAGGAGAAAAAAAGAGAGATGCTGTGAAGTATTTTCGGGGAGTGAAGGTGGTCGCATCGGGCGGATTCAATGAGGAGAAACTTAAGCGGTTTTCAGTCGAGGATGGGAAGGTAGATTTCTATGGTATAGGTTCTGCTTTTTTGAGCAGAAATCTAGTGGATTTCACGGCAGATGTAGTGAGAGTGAAGATTGGTAAGAGGTTCTATCCTGTTGCCAAGGTGGGAAGGGCACCGTGGAAGAATCCTGCATTAAGGCGTGTGAAATGAAGGCGCTTGTTACAGGTGCAACAGGGTTCGTTGGTTCGCATTTGGTTAGGCGTTTGATTGCAGATGGATGGAGAGTGGTTGCTACAAAAAGACGCAGAAGTTCTTTAGAGCATCTTCCTGCTTCTCAGATTGATTTTGTTGAGTGGGATGTCTCTTCCGAACCGAGTGAGGAATTGGAGAAGGCTCTTGCGGAGGTGGACATTGTTTTTCACCTGGCGGGAGTGATAAAATCGCTCAACAAAGACGATTTTTATCGCATCAATTTTGAGGGGACCAGACTTCTATATGGAATGGCGTCAAAACATGGAAACATAAAGAGGTTCGTTTTTTTCAGCAGTCAGGCGGCGGCAGGACCTTCTCCGACGGTCGAGGGGATTGACGAAAGCGCACCTTGTAAACCTGTTTGCCATTATGGAAGAAGTAAGATGCTTGCTGAAATTTTCTTGGCGGCTAAAGAGGCGTGTCCCTTCACTATCATAAGACCTCCTGTCGTTTTCGGGGAGAAAGACCCTGCGACAGGGGAACTTTTCCGTGCGGTTGCGAAAGGGTGGCGCTTCCGAATCGCGGGTTTTCTTAAAGCGATTAGTCTTGTTTATGTGGAGGATTTGGTAGAAGGAGTAATCAGCGCTGCTACTGCGGAGATTGCGAAAGGGAGGACATATTTCTTCTGCTATGATGAGCCAGTTTCGCTTGATGGTTTTTTTGATTTAATTGAGGATGCGTTTGACGGAATGGCGGATGGGAAGAAGAGGTTGGTGCGGAGGCTTACGGTTACAGCGGCAGAAGTCAAGTTTTTCGCTGCTCTTGCCCATCTGTTCGGTTCGGTTTTTGGGTTCGTGCCATCGCTTAACCTTTACAAACTACCGCATTTTGCCCAGCGTTTTTGGACAATTCGTTGTGACCGCGCAAAGAGGGAGTTGAACTTTAAACCTTCGTTTTCTATTGCAGAATCAATCCGTCGTACGCTTCAGTCTTATTTAGACTTCAAGAAGCGTACGAATTCTTCTCTTTAAGAAACGAGTCTATTGAGTCAAGAAGTGAGGAAAGAGATTCTTTTGAGACTGCTCCCATATGGGATATTCTAAAAGTTTGTCCTTTCAGTTCTCTGTATCCGTCGGCGATTTCGAAGCCGCGTTGACGGAGAAATTGATTCAATTCTGGGATAGAGACTGATTTTGTGTTTTTGACCACCGTAAGTGCGGAGGCTGCGTAGCGCTCGTCGGGAAATAGAGCAAATCGTTGTTTTGCCCACTCGCGGCAGATTTCCGCCATTTCCTCGCATTTTCTGATTTCTGCGCCGATTCCGCTCTTGCGTAGGCTCTTCAGGCGTACTGCGAGGGCGTAAATCAGGTTCACTGCTGGTGTATTGGGTGTCTCTGAGAGTTTCTCGTAATCGCGGAACCTCAGGAAATCGAGGTAGTAGCCGCGGTTTTCGACCTTTGATGCTCGGCGTAATGCCTGTTCACTGACAGAGAAGATTGCGAGTCCAGGGGGCAAGGCAAGCCCTTTCTGGGACGCTGTTATGCAGACATCTATCCCCAGTCCGTCAACATCAAGTGGTGTAGTCAAAAGTGACGAGACGGCATCTACCACAAGGAGGGTGTTGGAATGAAGTTTCACAACTGCGGCAATCGCCTCAAGAGGATTCTGGACTCCCGTTGAGGACTCTGTATGCACCACGGTAACCACATCGTAATAGTTTCTCTTCAATTCTTCTGCAATTCTTTCTGGTTCTGCGGCTCTGCCGTTCTCGAAGTGGAGGGCGGTAGCACGGATTCCGTTTGAGCGAGCCATCTTTTGCCACAATTGCCCGAATGAACCGTTCACCACACACAGTGCATGCGTAGTGACTAAGTTTCTCAAAGAAGCCTCCATAACGGCGCTTGCCGATGCTGTTGCTATGAACACCTTTCCGCTTGTCCTGAAGAGCCACCGTAGGTTTTCGTTTACCTCTTCCAGGATAGAATGCATCTCTGAGGAGCGATGATAAAGAGGTTGTCGCCCCATTGCATCCAATACTGTCTTATCCACCGCCACAGGACCAGGAATGAATCTGTTAATCTCTGACTCCATTTGTTGTCACCTCTCCTTCAAAGATGGAGTCATCTCTTAATAAGATGAATTTAAGTCTATCGCCGCTCTTACAGGAGGAAAGGATTCTTCTTAAGTTATCAAAGGATTTCACATAGACTCCATTCAACGAGATGAGGATGTCACCTACTTTGAATCCGCTTCTCTCTGCCGGGCTGTTGCGAATCACCTTTGCTATTCTGAGTCTCTTATCTATCTCTTGGGTTTCGACTCCGATGAAGGGCGAGTCTACAGGGGGCAGGTCGGAAGGACGCGGAAGGGATTTGATGAAGAGGTGGAACTCTGTTTCAATCTCCTCCATTTTCTTTTCAAACACTTTTTCAAGTGCCTTTGTTCCGCCTCTGTCGTCTTTGCAGGTTTTGGAGTATTCTTTCAAGAACTTCTCAAGAAGGTTCTTTTTATAGACGAAATTGAGGAGGCAGGAGGCGAGGGAGTAATTCTCTGCGGGATTTTGATAAAATGCGGAGAAGTCCTGTTCAATGAAATCTGTGAGTTTCGGTAAGGCGTCGAAAGAGAATAGTTTTCTTGTCTCTTCCGACCTGTTGGCTGGAGGGGGTTTTACTCTGCCGCATTCGAGGGTAGCGTTTTCAAACAATGCGGCAAGTCCTTCGATTACCCAGAGGGCTTGTGGCAGTCCGTTCTTCTTTGAATGCTCAAGGTGGAATAGGTGAACCGCCTCGTGCTTTAGCACGGTGTCACCCGAATCGGAACGGATAAAAAGGCGCATCGTCGAATCGTCATAATAACCGTAATGGGTAAGATCCAGTTTTCCCTTAGCGTCGTTGGGGGATGCAATCACAATGAGAGGTTCATACTCAAACTCGACAGAAAACAGTTTTGCAAGATAAGAGAAAAACCCTCTTAAAGAGTTGATTCTTTGCTGCCAATCTGAACTCTTAGGGAAAACCGCTACCATGGAGGGGGAGTCTGTTACCCACCATTCATAGTCGCTACCCAGAAGTTTCAGCATCTCCGTCATAGAATCTGCTGTTTTACGCGACATCTCCCCTTTTACGCTTTTGAGGGGAACTCTCTTCTCTTCTTCTTCCACTTTGAGAACCAGGTGCTCCTCGCTGCGTTTAACGACCTCTCCGTCCAGCCTTTCACCACTTTTTAGAAAAATTGTTCTTCTACCTGTCTCTTGGGCGGACAGGATTGATGTAACGATGATAAGACTGACTGAAATCACCTTTCTCAAAACCTTCCTCCCTGCATTCTGTAAAGGCAGGAGTATAGCCCTTGTCTTTTCAAGAGTTCTGAATGCGTTCCTTCTTCTACGATTCTGCCTTCATCAACCACCAAAATTCTGTCGCATTTCTCGATGGTTGAAAGGCGATGGGCAATTATGAGTGCTGTCCGCCCCTTTAGGGTGTTTTCCATCGCCTCTTGGATGGAGTGCTCGGTCTCTGAATCTATGGAGGAGGTGGCTTCATCCAGGACGATGATGGGTGGCTTCCGCGCAATTGCCCGTGCGAACGACAATAACTGCCTTTGCCCTGCACTCAAAGTCGCACCTCGCTCCGCCATCACCGTATCGTAGCCGTTCTCAAGATTTCTGATGAAATCATCCGCTTTAGCCGCTCTTGCTGCTTCCTTCAATCTCTCTTCAGAGATGTTTTCATCCCAGAGGCTGATATTCTCTTTGACGGTGCCATAGAAAATGAACACATCCTGAGGCACGATGGCAAGAGATGAGCGAAGAGCCCGTCCGTTCCAATGCCGTACATCTACGCCATCAATCAGCACTCTCCCTTTTTGCGGGTCGTAGAATCTCGCAACCAGGTTTATTATGCTCGTTTTTCCTGCTCCTGTCGGTCCTACAAGTGCAACCCGCTCTCCAGGCTTCACAACAAGGTTTATATCTTTCAGCACGACATCATGGTTGTTGTAGGAGAAACTCACATTCTCCAGCCTGATCTCTCCTTTTACTTCGCTTGGAGTATGTCCATCTGGGGGCATCTGCACATCAGGTTGGGTGTCCATTATTCTGAAGATGCGCTCTGCTGATGCCATTGCGCTTTGCAGCACGCTGTATTTGTCAACCAAGTCCATAATGGGACCGAAGAACCTTCCGAGAAGGCTCCAGAAGAGAAAGAACTCTCCGAGGGTAACTACACCTGAATGGATTGCGAAGGAGGCGTAATAAATCAGTGCGCAGGTTCCTGCGGACCCCAGTACCTCAATGGCGGGATAGAATATAGCGGTACAAAGGTTTGAACTTTTGTACTCTTTAAGGAGTTCTTTGTTTAAGTCTGAGTGTTGGTTGCTTCGTTCGTTCTGCTTGTTGAACATCTGAATCACTCGGATGCCCAGAAACGATTCGTTTATGAATGCATTGAGTCGAGCCAGTCTTCTACGGATTTCGCCGAAATAATAGCGAGCTTTACGGCGGAAGAGAAGAGTTATAAGTATAAGAGGCGGAACGATAACCATCGCAACCAAAGTCATTCTCCAACTCACGGTTGCCAGTATGATGATGATACCGAACAGAATAAAGGCGTCGTTGAGCAGAGCAACTATACCTGACGCAAATAACTCGTTTAACGCTTCAATATCGTTTGTTACTCTGGTCACCAGGCGTCCTACTGGGTTTTTGCTGAAGAACGAGAGCGACAGTTTCTGCAAATGGGAAAAGAGGCTACACCTCAAATCGTGGATTGCTCCCTGTCCCACTAAGCGCACGAGGTAGACCTGGGCATAACTCAAGCCAAACCGCGCGCAGAGTGCAGCAAGGTAGAGTATCCCCAGATAGAAGAGTTCTCTTAGAAAGGGGGTCTTGTCGATCGCATTAAGAGCGTTCTTTATGGGTCCATCCAGTGCTTTCTTCATTATCAGTGGAGTTACAAGTCCCACGAATGTGAGCAAAAGGAGCACGAGAACAATCAGTACCAGATAACTTTTGTAAGGCTTCAAATAGGCTAGAAATCGCTTTATAAGGCGCCAGTCGTAGGCGCGTCCTAATATTTCCTCCTCGCGAAAATCTGAACTTGCGCTGCCAGCCATCATCTTGTCTCCGCAACCATCTCTTTTATTCTCTGTCTCTCGTAGAGTTGCTTGTATAAGCCGTTCTTTGTTGTCAACTCTTGGTGTGAGCCCTCTTCAACGATTCTCCCCTCTGAAATTACCACTATCTTGTCAGCATACTTCAGAGTCGAAATTCTGTGAGAGACTATTATTACTGTTCTTCCTTTGAAATAGTCGCGTAGACCGTTCATGATTTCATCTTCTTTTTGACTGTCTACTGACGAAAGGGTGTCGTCCATTATCAGAACATCAGGCTGTGAAATGAGTGCTCTTGCCAGAGAGACGCGCTGTTTCTGTCCTCCTGAGAGGGTGACTCCTCGTTCTCCGACAATCTGCGCATATTTGTCGGGCAACTCTTCTATCTCTTCTGCAATCCCTGCGAGTTTTGCATAGTAACGCACCTCTTCGTCAGTCGCTTCGGGTTTTCCAAACTTGATGTTGTCAGCGACGGTTTCCGAGAAGAGGAACGGTTCTTGTGGTGCATATGCTATTTTCCTGTGCAACAGGCGGAGTGGAATTTTCCTTACATCTACTCCGCCATAGAAAATCGTCCCTTCTGGAACTTCGTAAAGCCGTGAGAGAAGTAGGACAAGAGTGCTTTTTCCACACCCTACAGGACCTGTTATCGCTGTGACTTTTCCTCCCTCTATCTTGAGATTCAATTCTTTCAGGACAGGTGTGGCGTTATATGAGAAGTTCAGATTCCTGATAATTATGTCGCCGCGCAGACTCTTCATCTCAACCGTATCCTGC
The DNA here is from genome assembly GCA_026418755.1 of Planctomycetota bacterium. GTDB lineage: Bacteria > Planctomycetota > SKW154 > SKW154 > SKW154 > SKW154. The sequence continues at coordinate 14,688 of JAOAAR010000001.1, read as the reverse complement.
GGCTCTACAATCTGCACATCTTCCGAGAGGATTTTCTCAATTCGATACAACGACGCAGCCCCCCTCTGCATTACAGCAATAATCATTCCGAACGAGATCATAGGCCATATTAACATCATCTGATACCCTATGAACTCGACGAACTCGCCATATGACAACTTCCCGAAAATGATAGAGCGCCCTCCGACAAACAGAATTAAAAGGATGGCTGTCTCAAATATCATCCCGAGAAGAGTGTGCAAGAATGCGGATGCTTTCGCCAGAGACATTGTCTTTTTGTAGTAATCCTTTGAGAGGGCTGCAAAGCGGTTCTTTTCTGCTTCCTCCATTCCATATGATTTTACCACGCGGATACCTGTGAAGTTTTCCTGTGCTTTCGCACTCACCTCTGCTATTTGCTCTTGAACCTCTCTCGCACGCCGATGTAGCATAGGTCCCATTAGGCGCACTGTTATTGTCAGGCCTGCAAGCGGCGCAAGCGAGAGAAGAGTCAAGAACGGACTGATACGCAGCATTAGCGCGAGGGCACCTATACAAAGAATCGTGTTCCGAACGATACTCACAAGTCCAAACTCGACCATTCCTCTAATCGTACCAATATCGCTCGTCGCACGGCTCATCAAGTCTCCTGTTCTCGCCTTGTCGAACCACGAATGCGACATCTTCAACACATGGGAGAAGAACTTGTTCCTTATGTCTGTCTCCACTTGATAACTTGTTCCTACGAGAGTAGTGCGCCATATGAACTCACCTGATACTTCTGTTATGATTGCCAGCATTATTGCACCTATGCACCAGTAGACCAGAGTCTGGTCGTTCCAGAGAACAATTGCATCCACTGCCTTGCCGACAAAAAATGGGCTTATCACCTGCCCCCCCTTTGTAATGAGACTGCCGAAGAAACCTAAAAATATGGCTGTTCTATACGGGCGCAGGTATGGAAAAATCTTTTTCAGGTAGGAAAGACTTACAGATTCTTCTTCGTCACTTGAAGCAGGTGTAAGCCGCCCGCCGCCTCCGAAGCCTCTCCCGCCGCCTCCGAAACCGTGAGTCATCTCTTATCAGCCTGTCAAAAGAGTTGAGTGGCATCCACTTCATTCACGCCTCTCTATGTAGAACCGATGCTCATCAAAATCTACTTGTAACAATACCCCTTTAACCTCCTTGCGGTTTCCCATCACATCAACCAGAATGATTCTCTCCCACTCAACATCTACACGGCTTACATCTTTCATAATTAGAACCTCTTTTTTCCCGTCTCTCAAATACGCATTTGACTCACACATTTTCTTCTCTCCTTTATTCAAACCACCTCTGCTCCGAGGACTGTCTTCATCTGTTTTAACGCCCAATTATGTGCATCTTCATCAAATGACGCTACTCCTTCACGAAAAACACGCACCTTTATATCTCGGTTGCACAACTCCTCCACTGTGTATAGGATACATATGTTCGTGCAGACTCCTACCACCTCAACCAGGTCGGGCTTGATTGCTTTGAGGTGCTCGTCTAGCACGGTCTCGTAGAACCCGCTGTACCTTCGTTTGTAAATATATACGCAGTTTTTGGCGGAATTCTTTAACTCGTCGACCAGTTCTGCCTCTTCTGTTCCTTCAATCGAGTGTGCTGGGAATCTCTCGAACTCTTTATCGTTTTTTTTGTGTCTGTCACAGATAAAAAAAACAAACTCGTCTCTTGAATTAAACTCTTCTATCTTTTTACGAACAAAAGGGATTATAGAGCGAGATTTCTCCCCGCAATAAAGTGCGCTCCCCTCTTTCAGAAATGCCTTCAACATATCTACTACAAAAAGAACTTTCTTCATCGCTTACTTCTTCCTTTTCGGCACCGCCTTCACCATCCTTAAAGAATCAATGAACCTCTCTATATCCTCTTCATTGTTGTAATAGTGGATAGATGCTCGCACACCTCCCCGCCTGTAAGACACAATCACTCCCATTCTTCCTAATCTCTCGACAACTTCTTTAGCATCTTCCACTTCAAAATAGATGATTCCACTCCTGTGTTTTGCTTCCTCATAAGGCGTGACCACACTGTATCCTGCCTCAATCAAGGACTCTGCTAATTTTTTCGACAAATAAAGCGTTCGGTCTTCGACTCTTTTTGCGCCTACCTCTTCGTAGAACTTGATTGCCTCGTCTAACGCAAAGACACAGGGCAGGGGAATGTTTCCGAGTTCGAATCTGCGGCAAGAATCTACTGGCACAATGTTTCTGTTATCCATATCATATGGCTCTTGCACGCTTCTCCAGCCGAAAACTGGGGGTGTGAATGCGTCTAGCAACTGCCTTCTCACATACAACACTCCCATTACCTCTCCGGCACAGAGCCATTTTACCCCTGTAAAACACGCAAAATCAGCGTCTGCTTCTCGTAAGTTGACCTTGAAGGAGCCTGCTACCTGATTTAGGTTGAGAACAAGATACGCCTCGTTTTTTCTCGCCACTTTCGCCAACTCTTTCGCATCATTTCGCCATCCTGTCAAATACTGTGTCACAGAGGCTACTACTGCCAGAGTAGCACTGTCCGCCGCTTCTGCATACTTCTCCACCTTTGCTGCTCCGTTTTTACTCTCTACGAACACTACATCGAAGCCTGCATTCAAAAATGGCAGAGATGTTGACGGAAACTCCAAATCAGACATTACGACTTTCCGCTTTGACGATTGCTTCAACATCAACGCAATTAGGTTCATTCCCCATGATGTAGAAGGGACAAATGCTATCTCTTCGGGAGTTACTCCGAGGAATCTGCCCACATTGGCTCGAATCTTTTCAATCTGCTCGTTCCACTGGGGTGATGGGACGCCGCCAAACTGTGTGTAGTCGCTGAAATTCCGTGCCCCTGCAGCAGCAACTCGTTGGGATACGACGCCGCTCCCCGCTGTGTTCAGATAACAGAACCTCGACAGCGCAGGAAACTCTGACCGTATCTTGCTCCATTCCGTATCCATATCATCTTCTCCTATCTACTCCCCATTATTCTCCAAATTCTTCTCTTGATTTCAACATACGCCATCCAATTTTACTTGAAGGAGGATTGTGCCCATTCATCATGTCGTTACGAGCGGGGAACCGAACCAACAAGATTTGGTAGAGAGGAGAGGCAGGAAGAAAGGGTCTGATGCAGGCTGTATCAGAAAATTAACGATACCATTCATTGTCTTCAAACATTTCGCGATATTTTTTCTGCTGTTCAGAATCGAGGATACGAAGGACGAGTTCTCTCGTAGTTTTGAGTAGTTCGCTCGAGCGCTCCTGATAGAGTTCGCCCAACTTGCGCCAGTCGCTATTAGGATTGTTCTTTCGCAGTTCCTCCCACAAGGTCCGAGACCTGTCGTAGTAGTCCTTTATTATGGCGTAATATTGCCGTTTTTGGGCATCTGTCAAATTCAGTTCTTTTCCTCTCTGGCGGACATACCAGGCATACTCACCAAACTCTTGTTTTTCCCATTCTTCCGGTTGTTCTATTCTGCTCTGCTCACGCCATCTTTTCATCTCTTCCTCTTTGGAGCGCTTTAACTCTTCGCGAATGAGTTGGCGCAGACGCTCGGTTTCAGACGCCTCTGCAGTCGCCGGAACCGCTTTCTTCTCGGGCGGGTTACTCGACGAAGAAGGGGACGGTGTGCTGAGAGAAGAAGAGGATGTACTGCTCTTTGGCGGAGAGAAGTCAGGCGGTCGAAGAACCGCATCCTCCAGAGTGGCTGAGAGCGTCTCTAACCGCTGAAGCCGTCGCTGGATTTCGTTTAAAGTCTTCTCGATTCTTTCAAGGTGTTCTTTGTCGGCACTTGAAACCGCTTTCGACTCATTCCTTTCAATTACGCTAAATCGGGAGTAGAGCAGCGCAGATAAAACAGCAACTGCTCCTCCGACTACCGCTAACACAATAGCACGCATTTTTCCCTCCCCCTACTCTCAAAAACATTATACGCAAAGGCTCCTTGTGCCGTTAGGATTTCTTCTCCGTTCTGCGACTTTTTTATTATAATGGTGGAGGTTTGAAAGGGATTTCAGTGATAGAGATAGACGGTGGTATAGGGGAAGGCGGGGGACAGATGTTAAGGAGTTCGCTTACTCTTTCTGCCCTGACAGGGAAGCCTTTCAGGATGGTCCGAATCAGGGCGAATAGACCGAAGCCTGGTCTTGCGGCACAACATCTGGAAGCGCTTCTCGCAATGGCGAGAATCTGCGATGCCGAGGTTGAAGGTGCAACGCTCGGCTCAAGTGAAATAGTTTTCAGACCTAAAAGTCTGAAAGGCGGAGAGTTTGAATTTGAGATAAAGACAGCGGGCTCTTCTCTTCTTCTCCTTCAGACCGTCTACCTTCCTCTTGCGTTCGCAGGAGGAGGCAGAGTCTCCATCATTGGAGGGACTCATACCAAATGGAGCCCTTCTTATGACTACATCAGACTTGTCTTTTCACACTTTCTCGAAAAGGTGGGGCTTCCTCTTTCTCTCTCCCTTGAAAGGGCAGGATACTATCCCAAAGGGGGTGGGAGAATCACCGCGGAGGTTCCTGCCGTCAGAAGCCTTTCTCCCCTTAAACTGGAGAAGAGAGGGGAGATGAAACGCCTCTTTGTTTTTATTACTCTCACATCTCTTCCCTGGCACATTGCGGAGCGTGAAATCTCCACAATTCAAAACCGGTTGAAAGGGTTCGGCAAAATAGAGGCAGAGGTAGTGGCGCCACCTGCGACATCTCCTGGAAACGCTGTTTTGCTTCTTTGTGAGTTTGAGGATACAGTGGCAGGGTTTGCGGCGGTTGGAGAGAAGGGCAGAGCGGCTGAGGAAGTGGCTGACGAAGTTGCCGAGGAGGCTCTTTCGTTTTTGCGCTCAGATGGAGCTGTAGATGCAAGGTGTGCAGACCAACTTCTGCTTCCTTTTGCTACTGTCGAGGCGGAATGCTCTCTTTCGACCAACCGTCTAAGTGAACATATCAAAACCAACATATATACCATCTCTCGCTTCATAGAAAAGAAGGTTGAGATGTTTGAAAACGAGAACTTCTCGTTGGTGCGGTTACATGAACGGTTGTGATGAGTAAGAGGGTTAAAGACTACCGCGCGAAATCTGTGAGCGAATCACAAACCTCGTTAACTCGTCTTTGTCGGATTTATCAATCGTAACAAACTTTAGTCCCATATGGATGAAGCGGGGGTCGCGCTCATCAATCTCAAGCCAGATAAGGCGCGACAATGCCTTTACAGGAGATTCCCGGTTGGGAAGTATAATATTTAACCCAATGTATGTGTTTCCTGAGATGATGGAATGGAGGATACTTGGTTCGGGCAGTTGTGCGCGCAGAGTCAACCCTGTTGCGGAAATGTCTCTTGAAGTCCCTTGATGGACGCTTTGCTCGGGAGTTCCTGTATCCTTCGTGATGAATTTATAAAGAACACTAATGTCTGCTTGTATCTTCCCAAACTGTCTCATACTTTCTTTCTCTCCTTCCTCCTCTATAATTTTAGACGAATTATATATTGCAGATTCTATTAACAACCTACCTTTTCGCTTCTTATTGTCGCTGTTTTCGCAGCATATGAGATTTCACCTTTATGACCCCCCATCTCTATTAAAATAAAGTCTCATTCTACAATTTTCAAGTAAAACTTTATCATTCAAGGAGATGTTAAGGCGGAATGGTGGTAACAGTTATAGAGGTGTCAATGGGAAAGGGAGGAGTAGTTTTCGATGGGTGGGCGGTGCTGGTTGATGGCGCGGTTTAATGCGATTTCTGCCGCTTCAATCAGAGTGGTAGCGAAAGGACTATCTTGTGGGTAGGTGGAGATTCCGAAGAAGGGTTCGAGAAGGAATCCTTGTTCGAGTCCCCAGTTGTCTTTGACGAGTTTACGGAGCCGTTTTGCTGCGGCTGTGGCGCCGCTGGCGGAAGTATTTGGCATAACTACAGCGACGGTATCGTGAGAGAGTGAGACAAAATCAGTCTGACGGACATTTTCGTTGATGAATGCTTTGAGGGAGTTGAGTGCTTCACCATTTGACAGGGCAGGGGGTTTTCCCGATGGAGAGGGGGAGAGAATAAGAATCGAAAATACGCCCCCGTAACGGTCAACTCTGTTTATCTCTTCCATCACTTTGTTACGGAGTCTGTTTAAGGCTAAAAGACCAGGTAAGTGAGTGCGGCAGAGAGGAAGAGGAATATCCATAAGGAGAATGCGGTTCTCGAGCATGATAGCAAGGACGGAGGCGATTTCTTTGATGGTTTGGATGGCGGTGGTGGAGAACTTGCGGAGGGTGCGGGAGGAGAGAGATAAGATACCGAGGAATCTATTGTGGGCGGAGATCCTCACAGCGAGGCGAGTTTTAACTACGCCGTTTTTATCCTCGTAGATTATGGGCTCGTCGCAGTTGCGGAGTTGCTCAATTTGAGGAAGTTCGAATGCGTCAGGAGGGGCTCCTGGAATTTTGTCTTCCACAAATCGGGTGAACTGTTGTGCTTTTTCGAGGTTGTTGAGGATGACGGATGCTCTGTCGGCGATTTTGAAGTTGACAATCTCACGGCAGAGGGGTTTAAGGGCGGACTCTATATCTTCAGTGTTGACTGTTCGTTTGATGAGGTTTGTGAGAATAGATTTAAGGGCGTCCATTTTCTATTATTTCCTCATTACTACGGATAATTATACCACAAAAAGAGATTTTTGTCAAAGCGAATGGGACACTATTAAACAGTTGAACAGGGATGACAGAATGTCGGCGCTTTCTATAAAGGTAGGAGCGTTTATGTTTCGCTGCGTATGGCTGTGGGTATCTTGTGTGAAGTTTCTTCTTCTTTTCCGTTTCCTTTTCCGTTTTCTTTTCCACTCTCCTGAAGAAGAGCGAATCGCTGTTCTGCTGCTTTCAGAATAGCCTCTAACATCTCGTGGTATTCCATTCCTGCCGCTTTTGCCATCTTCGCCAGGTGTCCGTCCCAGCACCAGCCTGGATTTGGATTCACTTCGAGGAGATGCGGAACCCCTTCACCGTCGAGTCTCCAGTCGAAGCGGCAGTAGTCTCTGGCTCCAAGCCTTTCAAACAGTTTTAAACTGCACTCTTCAATGAATCTTTTGGTACTTTCAGGCAGTTCAGCAGGTTTAGAGACGATGTTCCAGTAAGGGGAGTCTGGCAGCCATTTTGCTTCGTAACCGCAGATGTGAGGCAAACCTTCGGGGAGGCAGGAATAATCTTCTTCTATTATGGGCAGCAGGGTGTAAGATTCTGGCGGGTTACCGATTATTCCGAGGCTCATGTCCTTCCCGACCAAAAACTCCTCAACCAGAATAGGTTTCTCGTATCCGAACTTTCCCCTTATCTCTGCAATGGCGAGGGTGAGTTCTTCCACACTATTTGCGACACATCGCTGGGTGATTCCAAAACTCGAGTCTCCGTAGTTCGGTTTTGCGATGACAGGAAACCCAAATGGTAGTTCAAAAGTTGTGTCTTCAGGCTTGATGAAGAAACCATCTGCTACAGGAATCCCCATCTCTTTAGCGATGCCTCTTACCAGCGACTTGTCGTAGCAGAAGGCGAGACATTGAGGCCCTGCTCCTGTGTAATTGATTCCCAACATTTCAAGGATTGAGGGGATATGAAGTTCCTGTCGGGGATTGTTGTCATATCCTTCGTCACAAAGATTAAAGGCGTAGTCAATCTTGCCTTTCAGTTTCATGAGGTCTTGCAGCATTGTGCTGTGGTTGTTCAGATAGGTGAAGTTGTAACCCTTTAATTCTCTTAAAGCTCCTTTCAACTGGTCTATGGTGTAGAAGTCATCGTCGTCGAATACGCCCATAGGTTTGAGGGGGTCAGGTTTTGAAGGGTCTCCTAACAGAACGACAACCTCTTTTATGTCTTCCTTCTTTTTTACAGGCGTCCATTCTTTTCTAGCTACAGCCGTCATTATGACCCGCTGTTCCATCATTCCGAGGTCTTGATTGCGCTGCGAGTCAGGAGAAATGACACTGTGGGAAACGATGTCGTCGAAGCCTACCGTCTTCAACAGTTCCATAAGGGTTTCTCTCGTATAGAGCCTCTCGGAATAGAACTGGTCAACAATCACTCCTTTTTCTACCTGAACGACAACCTCTCTTGATATAAGACACTGCCTGTCGAAAGAGAGGGAACGCTCTCTGCATACAAAATGTTTTTTATCAATCCATTCCCACGAGCGGGGTTTATAATTCTGCCTCAGGTATTCTCCGTCCGCGGCGTCAATAAGAAGTTTCCCCCAAGGTTTTAAGACTCTTTTGACTTCCTTCAAGACTCTCAAATCGTCTCTGACGGTGTCGAAATAGCCAAAACTGTTTCCCAGAATCAGGACTACATCGAAAGAGTCGGGCGGATACGGAAGTTTGCGGGCGTCGCCTTCCCTAAACTTCACATTCAAGTTCTCTTTTTTTGCTTGAGCCTTCGCTTTCTGAATAAGATAGTGTGAGCGGTCAAGCCCCTCTACATTCTGAAAGCCCCGTCTTGCGAGTTCTAACGAATGCCTTCCCTGTCCACAACAGAGGTCCAGAATCTTGTCGGAGGTATCCATCTTAAGGATTGCAGAGAATGTGTCTACCTCTTTTTTTGTTATGTTTGCGTCGTCAACCACATCACCGTCAGTCTTAAGATAAGTCGCATCGAAAATATAGCGCCACCAGTCAGGTTTCACATACTCTTCCAAGTTCGGCACGGGTCCGAACGATTTCGTTACAGTAAGAATCGATTTGCTCCGTTTCGACGGTTTGCTGCTTTTCGCCATCTCCTCCTTCATAATATATCCTCCCTACAGGAATTCTTGTTTAAGAAAGCGGCGGAATGGGACTCGAAGAAATACAATGATGGGCGAGATGGTTAATAAAACAACACGATACATCTCGCAGATAGAATAAGGATTAAGCAAGATTCTCTTATCTTCTAAGGGGACTTCGCCGTCCTCATTACGGTCTTCTTCGATGGCTTTATCGCCTCACTACGACTAATACTTATTTAACACATAGAATCAGAATTTCAAGTCTTTTTCGCTTCTTTTCTCAAAAAATGGCGCTGCTCTTGGCGTTTCGGATGGCTTTTTCCTCCTCAAACAGGAGAGGAGTTTTTGGGCGGGGGGTGGTTTATTTAAACAGAATAGCGCGGAAATCTCTTGAATAAAGCCGTTGGAAAAATCCTTCATCAAAACTTCTTACCTTTCTTATCATTTCAGTCAAGTAGGGCAAAAGAATCAAATCTTCGCTGTATGTTAAAGAGAAATGGCTGTAACACCAAAGGAAATTGTGGAAAGAGAACAGCGACTGTCGTCTCTCCCAACTATTTTAGGGCTTCAGAGTTACAGAGATAAGAGGAAGGAGTAGACTTTACAGTTTCGTGCAATTTGCTTCCTGTTCTCTTTCTTTTTTGCAGTTTTTTTGTCTCTATCTCTATTTTAATCTCTCCTCTACGAGGTAAACGCTGCTCCCTTTTGCGGCGAGATAACGAAAACTGCAACCTGTTCCGGAGAGATGGCTTAAGTTCTCTGTGGGGTCGAAGACTATCTTTTTGGGTCCGATGGTGACGATGACATCGTATTTTTCTCCTTCATTTCCGTTGACGACCATTGTCCATCCTGTGTCTGTTATGGCTGCGTAAGCAACTGTGTCGCTATTGGGGCTGAAAGCGATGGTTCCCTCTCCGATGCCGTTGTATTTTTTCTCTTCTTTGCCATCAATTACGACGAGCCATTTATCCCCCTCTTTCGCGGCATATGCGAACCGTTTGCCATCAGGGCTGAAAGTGAGAAAAGCAAGGTCATCGTATCTTTTCCCTTCCTTTCCATCCACGACCACATACAGTTTTCCGTCTGTTGCTCTTACTACATATGCTACATGTCTTAGGTCGGGAGCAACCACGAAGGATCGTGGTATCCAGCCTGCGGCAACCTGCGTCAGTAGAGTTTCTCTCACATGGCGCTCTTTTTTTTCTCCTCTTGGGCAACCATCCAGTTGGCAGTAAGGAGAGAAATCACTACCCATAGTGCTACTTTTCTCCACATCTTATCACCTCCTACTATTTTTTTTATACACCAGTGTTATCAGTATCCGGGAGCATTGGCTGTTTGGGAGCCGAGCAGTAGATTCAAAGTGAGGTTGTATGGAGTGGGAATTCCGTGTTTTTCTCCGATTCGACAGATATAGCCGTTGATTGAGTCTATTTCTGTGCGCTTTCCTTTTTCTACATCCTGCAGTGTTGAGCAGCGGTTCTGTGCGGTTGCTTCGCAGACCGCTTTCACCTTCTCTGCGGCGTCAGGGTAAGGAAGGACTACTCCTTCAGCATTCGCTACGCTTATGGCTTCTTTCAATACCAGGCGGGCAAGTTCCCAAAGAGAAGGAATCTTTGGTAAGAAGCCGTTGCGAATCCGGAGGAGTGCGCAGAGAGGGTTGATTGCTGCATTAATTAACAGTTTCCCCCACAATTCGCTTTGCAGATTCTCAGTCTTTCTCACAGGCAGCCCTGCCTTGCGAAAAAGGGATTCCACTCTTTCGAGTTCTTTGTTTCTGCCGTTTAGACTTTTTGTTCCGACTTGTCCGATGACGGTCTCTCCGCAGCCGGCGAAGATTACAGTTTCAGGGGAGTCGGGGGGGATGTTGGCGCCGCAGCCGGTTACTCCTCCTATAATTTGCTCAGGAGGGAAATACTCAAGAAGTGCTTCTATGTTGCCCATACCATTTTGTAGAGTTACAAGTGTGGAATTGGATGCCCAAGATACTATCTGTTTTGCCACCTCTTTTGTCGAATAGGATTTCACGCAGATGAACACGAGGTCAAAAGGCGCAAAATCGGAAGGAGCCATGGTGACTGGAACCTGAGTCTTAATCTCTTGTAAGCCGCGAAGAATCAAACCATTTCTGGTAAGACTTTCTGCTCTTTCAGGACGATGGTCGGCAAGAACCACATCTGCTCCGCTTTTGGAGAACAGGGAAGCAAACAGCCTTCCTATCGCTCCCGGTCCGACTATGCAGATTTTTATTGCATCGCCCCTGCGATTCCGACTATGGACTTTATGTCTTTGTCTTCCCATTCAACTGATATTCCAACAGACAACTCTGTTTTGTCCAAGATGTTGTTCACACCAACATAAACTCTTAAAAAGCCCCAGATAAGGTATGATGCTCTGAAGCGCAGAAGGAAGGGCTCGACAGGTTCGTAGAATCTGTTTGGGTCGGTGTGTGCTGCGCGTCCTTCAAGAGTAAAAAGCAGTCTCCTTTCAAAAAATTCGAAATCAATGCCGCCTCCGCCAGTGCCTTCTAGCAAACCTGCGCGAAACACTACCGCCCAGTCATTTTTGGGCTCTTTGTCCTTGTCGTTAAAGCGGAAAATCTGCGCCATTAGAAAGGTCACCTTGTTCACATACGAGCCTGCCTCCTGCTCCATCAAATCGAATCCGACAGGGCTTGTCTCGTCAAAATAGAAGAAAGTCACACCCAGATGAAAATACCTGTTCCTGCGAGGGAATATCTTCAAATATATGCTTGATGCTGTCTCCTTCTGGTAATCGTAATATGAGGATTCAAGTCCGACGAAGACAGTAAGGCGTGCAATCGGTGCAAGCGCTTCAGATGCATCATCTAAAGTTTTCTTCGCCTTCTCATAAAGTTCTGGCTCAGTTATCAGTTTCCAGAGGGAGCCTTCTTTTGACTCGTCCAGTCTCTTCACCACATTCTTCACAGATGCGACCGCCTCCTTTACATCTTTTGAAACATTTTCGTCATAGAGCAATGTATGAAGAAGCCCTTTTCCTTCCTTTATCTGCGAAAATAAGTCTTTCACATCCGCAAAAGCACCGGAAAGGTCGTCAAAGATTCTGCCGCCGCCCGGCTTGAGTAACTGATTGAGCAGACTATCTGTTTCCGTCGATGTTCGCAACTTCGATGTGAGCGCCTCTATATCGCGGGAGGCTTTCTTCAGATTCTCATACACTTCTTCGTCCGTAAAAATCTTTCCTAACAATCCTTTCCCCTGCTCTATGCTCTCCTTTGCTTTCCCTAAAACATCACTTGCCTCTTTGACAGTTGTCTTTATCTCCGTTACCGCTCCTTTTAAGTCGTTGTAAAGGGAATCATCTGCAAACAGTTTCCCTATCGTTCCTTTCCCTTCTCTTACATCTCCACTCAATCTCTTCAAATCTTCCGCTACCTGTGCAATATCATCATAGAGTTTCCTCTCCTTCAGAAGTCTCTGAACGGTGCCGTCGTTCTCCGTGAACATGCCTACCGCTTTCTTCACTTCCGCCAGCACATCGCTCAACTTCTTCTCCAGGGATGCGAAACTGTCGGAAAGTGTATCCCCTGCTTTCGACAGAGAAGTTACCAAGTCAGGTGGAGGTTCTCCTCTCACTCTTCTTACCTCTTTTACCGTTTGAGGGGACTTGCCTGGGAAGATGTAGACGGAGAGACCTCCGAGGAGGGAAAAGGGTTTTATCATAAACCGAGAATCGGCAGGAATTCTTGTCTGCTCGTTGGATATGTGGCAGGTCATGAGAACTTCTCCGTCCTCCGTGAAGGAGAGGTCAGAAATGTCTCCGACTGTGACACCTGAAAGGAGGACTTTGTCACCTTTCTCGATGCCGGCGGCGTCCGGAAACACTATTTCGAACTCGTATCCTTTCTTCAGGAAAGGCACATCTGAGATTGCAAGAGTGAAGACAAAAAGAGCCGCAAGCCCTACGAAAAACAGGAATCCGACCTTTAACTCCGTAGTCATATTCTTCTCCTTACCTCTTTACCTCTTGTTTTTAGTCCCTACTCGTTGTGAGAGGTCCTATCGCCTCTCCGTTTATAAACTGCTTTACTCGAGGGTCGTTAGAATCTTTTATGTTATCGGGCGTTCCTTCCTGAATGATTCGCCCCTCGTGAAGCAGCCCAATTCTATCGGAAATTTTATAGGCGCTTTTCATATCGTGGGTTACGACTACGCTTGTCACCTTAAGCCTTTGTTGCATGTCTCTTATCAAGCCGTTTATCGCATCGGCTGTGATGGGGTCAAGACCTGTTGTCGGTTCATCGTAAAGGATGACCTCTGGCTCCATAACGATTGCTCTTGCAAGTGCAACCCTTTTGCGCATACCGCCCGATAAATCCGATGGCATCATCTTCTCTGTTCCTTTAAGCCCTACCAGCGAAAGTTTTTGAACCACGCGCTCTTGTATCTCCTCTTCACTCATCCTCGTGTGCTCCCTTAGTGGGAGGGCGACATTCTCGAACACATTCAGCGAATTGAGAAGCGCCGACGACTGAAAAAGATAGCCAAACTTCACACGGAACCGCTCTAACTGCCGTCTGTTCAGGTTCTGAACTTCGACCCCATCAACAATTACTCTCCCTTTATCAGGCTTCATTACGCCGACGATGTGCTTGAGAGTGACACTTTTTCCGATTCCGCTTCTCCCTATGACAGTGTATGTCTCTCCACGCTTTATCGAGAGGTTCATTCCTACGAGGACCTTTTTTCCGCCGAGCGTCTTATGAACATCAATCAGTTCTATCATCAATACACCTCAATAAATGAACCTTACTATCAGACTGGTCATTATGTAGTTGAAGAGAAGTATCATAAGGAGAGAGACGACGACAGCGTGGCGAGTGGCGACGCCAACTCCCATCGTTCCACCTGTGCAGCGCATCCCTTCCGAGCAGGAGACTGCGGCTATTGTTGTACCAAAAACGACCGACTTGGCAAGACCGGTGTATAAGTCTTTGAATGTGACAAAATTGAAGCAATCGCGGAAGAAGACATAGAAACCTACTCCTATCTGGAGGTTTCCGACCACGGCGGCGCCGATGATTCCGATGAGGTTGGCGTAGACTGTAAGAATCGGGGCGGCAAGAGTGAGCGCTAAAATGCGCGGCATGACCAGAAATTTTATAGGACTGATTGACATCACCTCAAGCGCTTCAATCTCCTCCGAGACTCTCATAGAGCCGAGTTCTGCCGCCATAGCGCTGCCTACTCTGCCTGCAAGTATTATCGCCGTCATCAAGTGACCCATCTCTCTCGTCATCGAGGCGCCTGCAACCTGCGAAATAAGATTCTGTAGTCCGTATTGCCTCAAAGAGAGTCCTGTCTGAAGCGCTAGCACCATTCCAACAAAAGCACCAACCAGCATCGTCACAGGTAGACTTTGCACTGCACAGACATACAACTGCGCTAACACCTCTCTTCTCTTCGAAAAAGCAGCCCGCAGCCATAGAAGAGACTCTACCACTAAAAGAACCCCGTAGCCTCCGCTTTTCAATGCGGAGAGAACAAAACCACCTGACTTCTCTATCACTCTCTTCATTTTTCAAACCCCAAAATCGAAAGGAGTTTCTCGGAAAGCCCTTTCTTTCCCCCCACTCCAACGGGAGATTTGAATCTGCGTAATTCTTCCTCAAGACTCTTAAGCATACTTTTTACTCTATCTAACGACAACTTGCGCTCATTAACGAACCATTCAAACAGGCGCCTGTTTTGGTGCTTATTTAGCACAACACTAACGGCGCTCCATAAAGATTCTCTGTCTCTTACTAACTCGGTTGGCAGATTCTTGAGTGCATCAAGAAGAATCTCGTATTTCTTAACAGAATCTCCCTTGCACCGTTCAAACTCTTCTAATATCTTTTTCTTCGTGTTTGCCTCGACAATTTGCTTTATAAACCTCGTCTCATCCTCCTCTTTCTCCC
>JAOAAR010000021.1 GCA_026418755.1 Planctomycetota bacterium | reverse complement strand
ATTCTGGACAGTCTGCCAGATTCCCAGTTGCGAGAGCCCTTCAAAAGAGATGAGGTCCGCTTTTAATCCGTCGTCAATATCGTGGTTATCGTAGGCGATAGAATCGGCAATTTCAACAAGTTGTGCTTCGAATGTTGGCGATTCTGAAGGGTTATAGTCTGCGATTTCAGGACGGCTGGAAAGGTCATCGTGAGGAGTAGAATGTTTAATCAGTCCTTCACGGACTTCGTATGTGAGGTTCAATCCTCGGAATTGCGGATACCTGATTTCCAGCAATTCAACTGTTCTCAATCCCTGTCTGTTATGCTCAAATCCACCTTCGTCTTTCATAAGTTCGTCTAATGCGGCTTCGCCTGAATGGCCGAAGGGTGTATGCCCGATATCGTGAGCGAGTGCTATTGCTTCGGCAAGGTCCTCGTTTGCGGCGAGAGCGCGCGCCAGAGTCCTTGAAATCTGAGCAACCTCAAGAGTATGCGTGAGGCGTGTACGGAAATAATCACCTTCGTGATTTACGAAGACTTGAGTCTTATATTCGAGGCGACGGAAAGCGGTAGAGTGTATGATTCTGTCTCTATCACGCTGGTAAGGGGTTCTAAAAGGGTCTTCTTTCTCCTCATAGCGTCTGCCAAAGGAGGTTGAACTGGTGGTAGCATAGGGGGCTAACTCTGCTTCCAGCCTCCTCCGATGCTCTTGGACAGAATCCGACTTTCTCATCAGAATTCAACTCACTTAAGGAAAAGAAGGGGATTGATAGCGGTATCTCCGTCGTAAATGCGAAATCTGATTCTCTCTTTGCCGCTGTAAGGAGACCTTCCACTTCTACCGAGTATCTCTCCCTTGCGAACGCGCGAGCCTGGAACGACATATATCTCAGAAAGGAAACCGTAGAGAGTGCGGTAATTGCCGTGGCGAATAAGCACGAGTCCTCCATAGCCGGGGAAGAAATGAGAAACATACTCTACAACTCCCGTGCGGGATGCAGTAACAGCCGTAGCAAAAGGAACAGCAATCTCAATGCCGCGGCAAGGAGCGTTGTCAACCAGAGTATCGAAATTCGCGACAATGCGTCCTTTAACGGGATAGGAAAATGGCTCTCTCTCGTCATTTTCAGGGATCTCGACTTTGGGAACAAAGATGACACTCCCTTCTCTCACAGAAGAGTCAGAGAGGTTGTTGACAGCCTTTAAGGTTTCAACACTCATTCCGAAGCGGCTCGCTAGTCCGCTTATGGTGTCCCCTGCCCTTACGGTGTAGCGAGCAAATCCAACTGGAGGTTCTTTCACAACCATTTCTCTCGCAGATTTTTCTGTTCCAGCAGCAGGAAGAACTTTCTCAATAAGAAGAGTCTGTTCCACTTTTGGAGGAGCCACTTTCACAATGTCTGGTGGCTCTTCTGTCGCCACACATCCGAGAAGAGAAAACACAAGGAGAAAAAATAATAAAAAGCGGGTAATGGGGCTCGAACCCACGACATACGGCTTGGGAAGCCGTCGCTCTACCACTGAGCTATACCCGCACAATTCCATAAATAATTTTTAGCACGCGACTATGCGTTTGTCAAGCCTCAATCCGATTTTTTTATGTTAGAGACGAACACGAACACCAAGAAAGAGCCCGCTTAGAGCGACTCCACCACCAAATCCGTGAAAATCGAAAACCCTGTAGCCGACTGTAGGCTCGATGTTACACAAGGAAACCCCGATCCCAAAAAAGGCTTCGAGGACATCTTGTCCTCCTGCGACGATGTGTTGCCTGAAGTAGAAACTGAGCACTATAGGTTGAAAGGGGAAAATTTCAACACCGAAGCCATAAGAGAATCCCCCTCGGTTCATTCCGGGAAAATGATTCACGCCGAAGTCGAGAGAAATGTCAAGAGGCTGATTCGATTTCAAACTGGCACGCTGGGTGAAAGAGTAAAAGGAGATGTATTCGTATCCTCCTGTCTTCAATTCTTCTTCAAAGACAAGGTAACACAAGGAGAAAGAGTTTCCCGAAGGGATACGGAGACGGGAATCGAAGAATGTGGCGTTTGTCTCACTGTTGATGTACTGATAGCCGAAGAGAATCTCCAAAGCGAAAGGGCGGGAAGAAGATTCGATATCAGTAAGATACACATTCCGTCCGTCTTGATAGGGGTACTCGAGATAGCGGAATCCTAAATCGGAGAAAGTGTATTCTATGTATACCTGCGCCCACCAGTAAAGAATTTCGACCCAGAAACTGTCTTCGTCGTTTGAAGTCGTCGTCTTCGTAGTCTTTTTCAAATCGCTTTTCATTTTGGTAAGTTTACCTTCGTCGTCCGCCAACGCATTCGGAGTCGCCAAAACGGCACATAAAAAGAAAACCAAAAAGAGACCTCTCATCCTTCCCCCTTCTTCCCTCTCCTCTTTCTTGCCCCTTTTAATGCGGTGAGGCTTCTCGCATTTTTGCACTTCGGAAAATTAGAACATGAGAGAAATCTTCCGAACCTCCCTTCGCGTATGAGCATCTTAGCACCACATTTCTCACAAACTATGTCGGTCTCCTCAACCCTTTTCTCCTTCCTGCCCCCCAACGGTTCCGTATAACTACACAATGGTTTCCCGCTCTCATCACGCTCCTCATAGCGGGGGCAAGCGAGAAATGCATCTCCTCGTTTGAATTTCATAACCAGTTCACTGCCACAGTTTGGGCATTTTCTATCACTGTTTGTGACCTCTTCTTTAACCCTACTCATCTCCTGCTGGAATGTAGAATAAAAATCTCTCAATAGTTCTTGCCAATCTTTCTTCTCTTCCTCAATTAAGTCCAGTTGTGCTTCAACCTCGCGGGTGAAACCGACATCCATTACGGTAGGAAAAGCAACAAGCAACTGTCTTGTAACAGCCTCCCCCAACTCTGTCGGGAAGAGTTGCCCACCGCGTTTCACAACATACTTGCGCTCATATAAAGTGTGGACAATCGTAGCGTAAGTGCTGGGTCTTCCAATCTCTTCGCTCTCCAGTTTCTTGATAAGAGAACTTTCAGTGTATCGCGGAGGCGGTTCGGTCTGATGCCCCTTCACGGAAAAATCAACCACATGCAAGGCATCACCCACTTTAAGTAAAGGCAGAAGAGAATCGTCACATGGGAGGGGTTTTCCGTAAAGTTTAAGATAGCCATCAAAAGAGAGGAGCCTTCTTGATGCTTCAAACTCATAGCATTCAAAAGATGCTTTCGCTTCATCCTCTTCATAAGCAGCACAAGCCATCTGGGATGCAACGAACCTTCTCCAAACCGCATCGTAAAGCGAATACTGCTTTTTCTCAAGGAACTGTTTAACACTTTCAGGCGAAAGAGAAACATCTGTGGGACGGATTGCTTCGTGTGCGGCTTGCGCGCCGCTCTTCACCTTGTAAAAATGGGGTTTTTCAGGAAGATAGTCTTTTGGAAAACTCTCCTTAATAAAGTCGCGAACAGCAGAGATTGCTCCGAACGCCACCCTTACGGAGTCCGTCCTATGGTATGTGATAAGCCCTTTCCGCTTTCCCTCGCCCAGTTCCACTCCTTCATAAAGAGACTGAGCCTGACGCATCGTGTCGGCTGGAGTCATCTTATAGACCGCAGCCATCTCTTGCTGGAGGGTACTAGTTATAAACGGCGGATAAGGATAAACTTCCCGCTTCTTCCGCTCGTGTTCCGTCACGATGAGATGTTTCCCGACAAGGGAGGAAACCACCTCTTTCGCCTCCTTCTCACTCTCAAACTCCGCCTCTTTCTTCTCCGTCGGAGAAGAGACAATGCGCGCAAGAGCCATCTCAAACCTCTCGCCGGAAGATGCCTCAACTGTCACACTAACAGTCCAGTATTTTCGAGGAATGAAGTCTCTTATCTCACGCTCTCGTTCGACTATGAGTCTCAAAGCAACAGACTGAACTCGCCCTGCACTCAGGTTCCTGATACCGAACCATCGCCAAAGAAGAGGGCTCATTTTGTAGCCGACTATCCTGTCGAGGATACGGCGTGCTTGTTGCGCATTCACTTTTGATAAAGAAAGAGTGCCAGGCTCACTAAATGCCTTCTGTACCGCCTGGCATGTTATTTCGTTGAATGTGACCCGGAGAGTCTTTTCATCTGATAAAGAAAGCGCCTCTTTAAGATGCCACGCAATCGCCTCGCCTTCTCTGTCCATATCGGTAGCAAGATAGACTTTGTCCGATTTCTCGGCAGATTTACGCAGAAGAGAAAGAGTCCTCCTCCGTTTGGGAATTATGATGTAGTGCGGTTCAAACCCTTTCTCTAAGTCCACTCCGAGTTCTTTCGTGGGCAAGTCACGAACATGCCCGAGCGACGCGAGAACCTCATACTCATCACCAAGAAACCTGTTGATTGTCCGCGCTTTCGCCGGCGACTCGACAATCACAAGATTAGTAGCCAAAAGAATACTCCTTTCAAGCCACTACATTCTATCAGAAGTAAAACAAAAAAATTAAAAACCATTTTCAGAGAAAGTCAAGGTGTTTACGACAAATCTGCACAGAAGGTTTGAGAATCCGCAAATGTAAAACAGCAAGCGCAGTCACAAATTTAACTTCAAAAAAGCATGAGATTCGAAAGAACGAAACATCTACTATTACTATGTCGGGACAAGGTCAATAATAGCAGCACCAAGAGAGACAAAAAGAAGGTTTGGTAGCCAGGCAGCAGAGACAGGAGCCAACTGCCCTCTCGCCCCCAACTGCCAAAAGAGCAGTGACACGATGAAATATAAAAGACAGAAAAGCATAGTAACCCCCAGATTCAAGAAAGTGCTTTTCCCTAGTACCCCAAGCGCAAAGGGAAGACATACCAACAAAAGGACAAAGTTTGCCATCATAAGGGCGATTCGAGCATAGAAGTTCGTCCTAAGATGAGGGAGATGGGGTTTTACGCGAATGAGTTGTGCCAGTTTAAGAAGAGAAAGCGATTCGATGTCCTGCTCGAACACCTCAAAATCCTTGCTCTTGAAATTCGTCCTGACATGAATTAAATCCTGTACTTTCCCGATTGAGAGAGGATTACCTGAAGGAGCGTATTCATCAAGGACGCACCCCTTGAGTTCGATAAAGTTTTCAAGCAAAAGTCCTTCTTTTGCTTGAATCTTCTTTGTAACCTGCCCTTCTGCGTTTTGGAATATGAGCGTAACATCGTCAAATTTTTTCGTTGCAGGATAAAATCGGCTAAACCGCAGGATATATCCATTCGGGTCGGGTAAGACAAGCCGTTTCACTGCGCGGTCGGTCCTCAATCTGCCGCGGATATCGGTAGCGTTGTCCAGCATAGTAAGGTCAACCGTCAACATAAAAATGGCAGAAACCAGACTCATAACAAAGAAAGGAAAAAGAAGCCTCCACAGAGAAGAGCCTGCACAGAGATAAGCGGTGAGTTCGTTACGGCGCTTAAGAAGAGTAAGGGTAGAAATTGCACCCGCTACAAAGGCAACAGGAGCAAGAGTGACAAAGACTTGGGGCAAAGAGCCTGCCCAGTAAAGAAGAATCGACCTGAGAAGTCCTTCTTCCGCTTTTGAGAGAGTGTCGATGTGGTAAAGCGTATCAACTGAAATAAAGATTCCGAAGAGAACACAAGATGCCCCTGCATAATGAGCAACGAGAATTCTGGTTACATAGCGGTCGAAGATGGTGAGCATCAACTTCTCCTGAAAAAGATTCTCACTGCCAATGAGGCGATGAGAGTGGCTATGAGAGCGGAAGCCGGTAAAAACAATGAGAGAGATGAGCCACGCCTTGCGAGCGCAACACCGACAAGTGACGGGATGTAGAAGAAAAGAACAGAAAGCCCGACAGCAACGAAAGAAGCACCACCACGCCGCCTCTCTCCCAAAGCAATAGAAACAGGCAGTATCAGAAACAAAAGCAAAAGAGGAGCAAGACTCATAACAATCCGCTTGCTCATTTCTGATTCGCAGCGGCAGCGATAAAGAAGCAGTTTTTCTCTCTCCCTCTCGTCCGTCTCTTCTTTCATCCCTGTCTCTTATACACATCT
>JAOAAR010000020.1 GCA_026418755.1 Planctomycetota bacterium | reverse complement strand
TTCAACAAGGCGAGAGAAACTCGCAAACTGCTCTCGGGGATGCTCTTGCATCTCAAGCGGAATGGAAAGAATATAACGGTCACACTCAATCACATCAAAAAATCTGTCAGACATCTGGTTAACGCGAACCTCCTCGAGTCCAATGTAGACCGTATCCGCCTCTTTGTCCAGTTCGAGTCGACCATGCCGAGCGCTCACCGTCACAGGTCTTCCTCCTTCGTAGCCAAATATGAGAAGTCTCTCCATCACGCCGTCCTGATAGAGAGCGCAATACACAGTCTTGTCGCTCAACCTGTCCTTACTGCTAAGAAGGATGGTTCTATCAGAACCGTTAGTAACACAGAGGATT
>JAOAAR010000202.1 GCA_026418755.1 Planctomycetota bacterium | reverse complement strand
GTATAGGGAAGTTCATTTATGTTTATGCGCTGCTTTCGGTAGTAGCGATACTTGCACTTATAGGGGTCTCTATCTTTGAGAGAGACTTGCGCAGCGAAACGAGTAGGATAAGAGAAGAATACCATAAGCGGCTTGAAAGAATAGATGCTCGATTCAAAGAAAGATTCTCACTTAGAGGAGGAAGGGAAAGCGGAGAGTGGGAGGTTGTGTTTCTACCTGTGGGGGTGGTGTTTTGCGGAGGGGTTGCTGCCCTTGTCTATGGTTTGTGGCGGCTGTTTCGCGGAAAAGAATTGCTCTCTCATAATCAGAAAAGGGGTGGTAGTCCTCCCTGGCGCGCGGATGCAGGATTACGCCTCTTGATTCTCTTCTTCTTTTCCTCTTCTTTCGTCCAGTTTCTAATGGTCATCTTCTCTTTCTTTTCAGGCTCCTCCATTTACAGTGTGACAGAGCATCTTGTAGCAGAAGTTCTTGCCAAAACCATTCTCTTCGGACTTGCACTCTCTCTGTTCGCTAAGGAGTACAATGCATCGAGGGAGAATCTGGGGCTTACGGTGGATGGTAAATGTGTCGCTTATTCGTTCTTCCTCTTCTTTTTCTCGTTTTTTCCCGTTTTACTTCTCTCCTTGGGTTGGAGTAGTCTGGTTCAGAGGCTTGGCGGTGAGATTGAAGCAAACCCTGCTGTATACATCTTATTGGCGGCATCTGACGGCAGATTAGGGATGCACGCTTTCTACCTTACGCTGGCACTTGCGGTGCTGGTCGCCCCTTTTGCCGAGGAGTTCATCTTTCGCACCATTCTGTTTTCCGCTTTCAGAAGCCATTTTCGGTTTCTGCCGTCAGCGGTCTTTTCATCGCTCGTCTTTGCCGCACTGCATCCGACTGTTGCAGGTTTCGCACCGCTCCTTCTGCTCAGTCTTTTTCTGTGCTATCTTTATGAAAGAACCTCCTCACTATTCTCCGTCGCTTTAATGCATTCTGTCCATAATGCTTTTCAGATTGCCGTAGTGGTTTTAGTTTATCGTTCTGTGTAAAATCTATGCAAAAAGGGGGATTGAGATGAGAGGAGAAGGTTTCGGTGCGCTTTTGAGTTATCCTGAAGCGGTAAAGATTCTTAAAGAGAACGCTCCTTCTTTCGAGAAGGCGGAAGAGGTGAGTTTGTCAGAAGGGTTGATGAGAGTGGTTGCCGAGGATGTGGAGGCGTCTCTTGATGTTCCGCATTTTGCGAGGGCGGCGATGGACGGCTATGCGGTGCTTGCTGCGGACACTTTCGGCGCCTCGTACCAGTCACCTGTTAAACTCTTGTGTCTCTCCTCTATAAAACCGGGAGAGATTCCTGACATTGAGGTGTCACATGGAAAATGTGTGCGCATCTCAACAGGTGCGGCGATGCCGGCTGGCGCTGACGCTGTAATTATGGTGGAAGAGACTGAAAGAGAGGGAGAGGTTATTCTATGCCATCGGGCGGTCGCACCTCAAACGAATGTAGTGGGGGTTGGAAGTGATTTCGCGCAGGGCAGCGTTGTCGTAAAAGCAAACACTCTCCTTAAGCCACGCCACCTGGGGGCATTGGCAGCCACGGGAGTTTCTTCCATAAGAGTTCTGTGCCGTCCGCGAGTGACGGTCATCTCGACAGGAGGAGAAATAGTTGAACCGACAGACCACTTGCCTATCGGAAAGGTGTTCAACATAAACGGCATAACTCTTTCGACAGCGCTCCGAGAATATGGCTGTGAACCAATAGACTTCGGAGATGTCGAGGGCGACGAAGAAGCGCTTAAACAAGCTCTTAAGAAAGCGGTAAACGACTCTGACTTGGTCATTTTAAGCGGCGGTTCTTCTCTCGGAGAAGGTGACATAGTAGTTCGAGTGTTTGAGCGTTTGGGAAGACTCTTATTCCACGGAATTGCTGTTAAACCAGGCAAGCCGACATCCGCGGCAGTCATAGATGGAAAACTGGTCATAGGGCTCCCAGGCTACCCTACAAGTGCGCTTTCCAACTTCTACATACTGGTTCTTCCTCTTATTGAGCAGATGCTGAAGGTTCGGTTTCATATAAGAAGTGTAAAAGCAAAACTTGCAAAAAAGGTGCTCTCAACGGTTGGAAGATACGAATTTCTTCCTGTGCGAGTCGAAAAAGGCGAAGTTTATCCTCTGATGCGCGGCTCTAGCGCCATCTCGTCACTCTCTCTGGCAGATGGATTTGTCGAAATCCCCGAAAATGTTGAGGTCCTTTCCGCAGGAACAGAAGTCGAAGTGAAACTCTTCTGACTTGTGCAGAAAGACTCTACTCTTTCCTCCAACACTCTTTTGCCTATGGGCTTGTTTTACGCATTACTGGAAAAATTATATGAAATGATGTATAATTACATAAGAAAAGGAGTTTTAGGAAAGAGAAAAAGGTGAAGAATAAAAGAATCAGGCAGAAAGCGTTGCTGGAGATATTGAGCGAGAGGGTTGTGCGCTCACAGGGAGAATTGAGAACCCATCTGAAAGCACGGGGATTTGAGGT
This sequence comes from Planctomycetota bacterium, assembly GCA_026418755.1. Taxonomy (GTDB): domain Bacteria; phylum Planctomycetota; class SKW154; order SKW154; family SKW154; genus SKW154. The sequence continues at coordinate 1,555 of JAOAAR010000202.1, read as the reverse complement.
CACTCAAGCGACTCTTTCAAGAGATATAAAGCAGTTAGGGGTGGTGAAGACTGACAGAGGATATCAGGTAGTAGAAAATATAACTCGGCAGCCAGGGCCTTCCCCTGAAGATGTCTTGAGGAAGATGGTGACATCTGTTCAGACGAGCCATTTCGTGGTCATTGTCCATACCTTATCTGGATGCGCTTCTCCAGTAGCCCAGACGCTTGACGACCTAAAAATACCAGGAGTACTCGGCACAGTTGCAGGAGATAATACATTAATCTGCATCTGCACGACTCAGGAATCTGCCCGTCTGTGCGCTCAGAAACTGGATGCTATCGTGCACTTCGAATAAACGCTTTATTTTTCAGGTTCGGGCTTCCTCTCTTCCTTTTTCTTCTCTTCTTTCGCTTTCAGTTCGAACTGATAAGTTACAGTCTGTTCTATGGTCTTCTCTTCACCGGTCGCAGGGTCGGTTGCTTTCATCTTGACAACAACAGTAGAAATGACGCTTTCAGGGTATCCCTTTTCAATGTTGAACTTTGCGAGATATTTTGAGGAGACTATCTCTGCGCCGGGGTGTCCGAGGTCAAACTTCTTTACTTTGCCGTCAAAGACCGCAACGGTTCCTTGTACCTCTTTAAGAGTGACCGAGAACTCTATCTGTGTCTCTTCGCCGGTTTGGGATTTCACTTTAGACTTTATCTCCCATGTGTCTCCGACGGCAACAGGTTTTTCGGGCAACTGGAACGGGACGCTTAAATAACCTAAAAAGGAGGTCTCCTCGACTTCCGTCGGGTCTTGCTCAACCTCTGAATGCCACAGTTTCGAGATTTTCGTCTTACAGGATTTGTTCACATGCCTTCCGAACTGCTGCGCCAACATCTTCTGCATCATCTTCTGCATATCCTGCTCCTCTTCTTCGTTCGAAGGCTCCTGTGGCTTGTCACTGTCGTACTCCATCTCTATTCCCATACCCGAGCCCTTGAAACGAATTCTTGTCATCTTATCCGTCACTTTGGCATCGCCTTTCTCATCCACTTCCTCCACGCTCATTTCGCCGTTCATCTCCATATTTCCTGTCTGAGCAGCGCCTTCTTCGACAGAACTCGCCTTCACATCAACCTTGACTTTCTTCGTGAAGATGTCGCCTTTTTTCAGTTTTGAGGCAAATTCATACTTTTGCGCCTCGTCTGCGAAAAGCAAAGCAAGTGCAACCACCAAGCCGCTAAAAACAAAAAGACTCCTCACAAAAAATCCTCCAAAACGACCCCTTATCTTATCTTCTTTCTACCAATCTTTATTTATATACGATTTTCTATCTTAATGGTATCAAAATTTCTTTTGAAAATGGAGTAAGATTTTCTATTTTTCCATCAGAATGAATCGCTACTACATCTTCGAGACGAACGCCGTAGCCTTTATCGGGAAAATAAAGCCCAGGTTCGACGGTGAACACAAAGCCAGGTTTAAGGGGCTCATGTTTCTGGGAAAGGGCAGACAGGCGAGGCGGTTCGTGGACATCAAGTCCCAAGCCGTGTCCTAAACCGTGAACCTGTCTCTTATACACATC
>JAOAAR010000201.1:279-4076 GCA_026418755.1 Planctomycetota bacterium | reverse complement strand
GTATAGCAGGCTTGTTCTCTTATTTACTACGAGGGAGGTGTTATTTGTCTTTTGTAACCCTCAACCAGCACTTTCGCCGCATCTGCAAACCGCCACTGCAAAACATACAGATGAACCAGTTTCGTCCTCACTACTGCATTATCAGGCTGTAAGTCGAGAGCGAATTGATATACAGGAACGACTTCATCCAACCTTCCCTCCTTCACCATCGAATCTGCTAACTCCACAATACGCACTACCGCTGCCTCTTTCGTCTTCTCTGTCCAGCAGATTGTCTCTACCTGATTTTTCAACTTTGCATCTTGAAACTCAAACGACAGACCGATGCGCCAATCAGAAGGAGTAGTCACAGGAGCAGGTTTTATCGTTACCTCTTCTTTCTTCTCCACTTTTCTGATATAACCGCTTCTTAAGAGGAAAGCCAAAAGCCTGGCGACCTCCAACTTTGAAAGTGGGGCTCGTCCCACCACTTCGTCTACTCTTCGCACTTGATTTATCAGTTCGACGACTTGCTGCACATCCTCATATGAGAATCCGAACAGCGAAGGGTCAGGTGGAAGAGAATCTTTTCTTGCCACTTCGAATTCTGTTTTCGTTTTCTCAATCTCTTCAAGAACTTTCCGCCATTCGTCCACTCTCCGAGCCGCTTCTAAGAGAATCTCGCACACTTCGAACTTTATCTCTTTTCCGAGGAGTGACATATCCACGAAGGGTGCAAGCGGCTCACCGGGAACAAACTCAAACTCCGCGTTCTCCCACAAAAAAACATTACAAATCTCTTCTTCCAGTTGAGTCTTCACACAGTTCTCGATATCTTGCTCTGAAATAGCGTTCATTTCGACCAATATCTGTCCCAGCAGTCCTCTTGTCTGTTTTTGCTTCTCTAATGCAACTCCTAACTGACTCTGACTGATCCTTCCTGCTCTCAACAATAACTTCCCCAAAGCGGTGTGAGATACGCCACCTTCCCGCAAGAGCCGAACTTTGCCCATAGGACCCTTGCCGAAGTAAATATGCATTTTTCTCTTTCCGGATTTTATGCTAAGAGTGCCTTCCTTACCTGCCGCCACCAGCATCTGAAAGACCTCTGCAAGCCCTACATCGCGTAATTCGCCCCGCAGAACCATTCCAATGCTACCTCCTTACTTCCCCTTGTTGTGGCATAACTTGAGGGCGCTCTCTCTGTCGGATGTGAGAATGAACAAATCCAATAACCCCAGAACCTCCATAGTCCTCTTTATGTGCTCCGTCAAACCAGCAATGAGGACCGAACCTGTTCCAAACTTTCTCTGATGCTCATTAGAAAACGCCACCAGAAGACCCAACGCCGTCGAACTCATAAACTGCGTCTTCTCCACATCGAAAATCACATAGACTGTGTCTGTCTCGGAAATTTGCTTCAAATGCTCTCGCATCTCCCGTGCCATCTTTTCGTCAACCACGCCATCTACGGTGACGATGGCTATTCCTTCACAATCCTCCCTTTTTACCGCCATAAACATCAGCCTCATCAAAGCATGTTTAATAAATATAAGGTATTCCGCCTCTCCAAGCAAGGGAAAAAGTCAGATGGACAGAAATTCCTTGATATAAAGGGAAAAATCCGAAGACGCCGCTTGTTTCTTCCGACAATTCCGAATTGAAGACTCCTTTCTCATACAGGAGAATGGTTTCTAAAAATAGATGAAAACTGAGAAGAAAAAGAAGTTTCTTTAAACAAAAGTCAGAGAGTTTCTGGAGGTTTTACGGTTGCACGGAATGTTTTCTGTGCTATAATTACGATGAGGGGGCGATGTGGCTGTCGACCGGAGGTTTAAGTGCAACTGTCGGCTGCACAGCGGGGATGTTAGTTACCCCGTAAAATCCTCTGACGCCACAAAATAAGCGACACACATAGTGTCCGTCTCGCTGCTTAATAAGTAGCGACCTCGGCTCCGCTTTGCCCTCGTGGCGGATGAACGGGGAACGGTAGAGGGCTGGTCACACTTTCCTTCTCGGAGGAAGTGGGGCGAGATTTTGTATCCGGGATAGTCGGGCACGAATCCTGTCTGTTGGAGTTGTGTCCGGCGAAAGAAAAAGACAGACTAACTGTGTAGAGGCTGACAGATGCGCCCTTCGGGACGGGGGTTCGATTCCCCCCGCCTCCATTTTCTCTTCTTTCTCGCCTATTTTTATCTGTCCGCATTCGTTTGCGTTCAAGTGCTTGATTTTCCTAACTTTACTAACAATTCAATCAGAATTTCTCTTCTCATTCGTGCTTCGCTTTCGCGTTTTCTGCTTTGATTGCGGTTGTTGGTAGTTGTTGTAAGACGAAAGTTTCTTCAGGAGACTGAACAGCCGAAGAAGACTCATTTCTTCCTGGTAAACTGAATTTTTCTGCTAACAACCTCCTATCCTATTGGGAGAGGCGAGATGGAAGCAGAACGGCAGAAGCGGCGAATGCTACCACATCAAATAAAGATGAGACGGGTAAGCGTAAGCAAGGAGAAGCAAGAAGTGGGCGAGGCGGGAATCGAACCCGCATATCCCGAAGGACAAGGGATTTTAAGTCCCTCGCGTCTGCCGTTCCGCCACTCGCCCTGCGTCTCTCTTCTTAATCTTCTTAATAACCGCCTCTCAGCCTATGAGCGTTATCTTTCGGAAGCCCTGCCTTTGCGTATATCTGGCGGACCACTTCCTCGACATCATATTCAACTCGTCTATAAATAAACTCGTTCGTTTCGTCATCGATTATGACATAGCATGCCCGCGGGTCTCCATCACGGGGCTGACCGACACTGCCGACATTGATTATCATCCTATGTTCGCGTAACTTTGGCAATTTTGGCGTATCGTAGTTTAAAACTCTGATTCCTTGCTCCGTTTCTAAGAAGACCACAGGGATATGGGAGTGCCCAACCAGGAGGGTAGTAATTTCAGGCGACAGAATAGCAAACACTTTTTTCGCCGCTTTTATTCCGTCCACATACTCATAAAAACTTTTTGGCGTTCCGTGTGCGAACAAGAAATCATCAACTTGAACCACATCTTTCAACTTCTTGCATAGAAAGTTCCATCTTCTGAAAGAGTGAGAGCCTGATTGCGGGTCAGGTTTTAACCTCTCTCTCGTCCAGAAGATGCTCTTGGCTGCGACAGGATTGAACTGTTTCGGCAGTTTGAATGTAACCGCCTCATCGTGGTTACCTCGGAGAGTGAACTCAAACTTGAGCATTGCGATATCTACGACTTCGCGCGGCGCTGGACCGTAACCAACCAGGTCTCCGAGGCAAAAAATCTTCGTTGCTCCTTGAGCGCGAATATCATCCATAACCGCTTTGAGAGCAATAAAGTTTGCATGGATATCAGAAATTACTGCCACTCTCATCAGTCTTTCTCTCCCTCTGATGTTAGTTTATAACGCCTTCGTGGTTTGTCAAGAACAAGAAGGTAAAGAAAAAGTATTTTAGACGAGTTGAGGGACAAGAGCGTGGGCTCTTTCGCGCAACAATGTTTCCGCTTCTTGGGCTTCCTTGCAAGAGAGAACTTTCCGTGCCAGTTCTGATGCCTCGCTGAGGGTAACAGAGCGGATCACTTTCTTAATCTCCAAAATATGCTGAGGGCTCATTGAAAGGGTTTCCAGTCCCAATCCTAAAAGAAATGGCACATAGACTACATCACCGCTCATTTCGCCACACATCGCTACTGGCACTGAGTGTTTTCTACCGACTTCGAGAACATTCACGATGAGGCGCAGAACGGCAGGATGCGCCGGCTGATAGAGCGCTGCGACCGCTTGATTGCCTCTGTCAACCGCCAAT
>JAOAAR010000201.1:0-269 GCA_026418755.1 Planctomycetota bacterium | reverse complement strand
ATTGAATAAGGTCGTTCGTTCCGATAGAGAAGAAATCTGCCTCTGTTGCCAGGATATCTGCTGCCAGAGCGGCGGAAGGAACTTCTATCATCACGCCTGTCTCTATCTCCGGGTTAAAAGGCACGGAGCGTTCTCTTAATTCTTCCATTGCGTCCGAAACGAAAGATTTTGCTCTCCGAATCTCTTCAAGTGCAGTCACCATTGGCAGCATTATCTTCACATTCCCGTATGGAGAGGCACGGAGAATAGCGCGCAACTGACTCTTAAAC
>JAOAAR010000200.1:1712-4090 GCA_026418755.1 Planctomycetota bacterium | reverse complement strand
AGGTTATATACTGTGACCGTGAAAATCACGCATCAATAATCGAGGGCTGTCGTCTCTCCTTCGGCACAACTAAAAAATTTACCCACAACGATATTTCCTCTCTTGAGGAGTTGCTCAAACAGGATTCCTTTGAGACGAACAAACTGATTGTCGTTGACGGAGTTTATAGTATGAGCGGCGATGTTGCCAATCTCCCGGAAATCGTCAAACTCAAAGACAAATACAACGCAAAACTTATGGTTGACGATGCTCACGGAGTAGGGGTGATGGGAAAAACAGGTCGTGGCACGGGTGAATACTTTGGGGTTCAAGACGAGATAGACCTTCTTATGGGAACATTTAGCAAATCTTTTGCGTCTCTTGGCGGATTCATCGCAGGCGAATCTGATGTCATTCATTATATAAAACACCATTCGAGGGCGCTTATATTTTCCGCTTCAATGACTCCTGCCTCTGTCGCTTCCGTTCTTGCATCGCTTGAGATAATAAAGCAAGAGCCAGAGAGAATTGAGAGGCTCCACAAGAATGCCGCCAAAATGCGAGAGGGCTTCAAAAGGCTTGGATTTAGAATCAAAGAGAACCCGACTCCAATAGTTCCCATTTTCATCGGTGAAGAGATGCTCACTTTCAAATTTTGCATCGAACTTCTGAGAAACGGCGTGTTCGCAACACCGATAATTTCTCCTGCAGTTCCACCTGACCAGACTCTCATCCGCACATCTTACATCGCTACTCACACGGATGAGCAGTTAGACCGCGTCCTTAACATATTCGCTGACCTCGGCAGACGCTTCCACCTCATCTAAGCCCAAATGCCCTCTCTATTCCTACTTTAAACTCTCATTCCAGACATATGGTAATCTTTTGAGTCTTCTCTTCTTCCGAGACAGATATCTCTTTCTTAACTTTCTTGTCTGACTCAAGCGTCTTGACTTCTACCTCATAGGTGAGTCCGCCGGCGAGTTCGAACAGGGTTGGTTTGACTACTTTCTTTTTTGCAACAATTTCTTCTCCTTTAAGTCTGATTGTTACTTCAGACTTCTGGGGCTCTCCTCCCTCTTTCTCTAGCACTTCAATCTCCACTTTTCGTCTTGTAGTGTAAAATTTTGTGACATCAATAGCGCTTACATACTTTATGCTCGCATCCCAGACAAGCGGAAAATAAGAGTCCGTTTTCTTGAAGGAAGCGGCGTAGATTCGGTGCCGCGGATTTGAAGCATCTGCTTTTTTCGCCTTCTCCACAAACCATGTCTCGTTCAAGGGGGTCGGCTCGCTAGCACCGACAAAATACCACTCTCCATCCCAGACTTCAACCCAGTTATGATTGCCTGAGTTATCAGTCCACATTGGTATGCCTGCCATTCGCGCAGGAATGCAGACTGCACGACAGGCGTCAATCAACAGAACTGATAGCCCCGTGCAGGAAGCGAAACCAGCCTGGACTGACTCGTAAGGACTCTGGTCAGGTTTCGGTCTTTTGGTCGGGTGATACTTCACATTCAAAGTCTCAAAAACTTCCTTGTTCAGTTTGAGAACAGCCTCGCTCATCGTCTTGCATTTCTTCGCAACAGGCAGGAATTTCTCGTAAAAATCTTTTCTCCAATTGTCCCGCTTTTCGTTCAGATTGACATATGGCAGAACATAATTGAGAAATATCTCATCTGGAATCTCTTTCCCCCAAGATGTGTTTTCTCGTGCCTTATAAGCATACTCAATATTCTCTACAAGGAAACTCTTCTTCAGTTCTTTAAGATCTCTCTCCGGCATATTCGCTACCAAAAATCCTATTGCTTTACGATGAGGCTCTTTTACACCCTTTATCGCCGCTACAATCTCCTTTCTGTTGTCTCCTGCTCTTGCTATCGCTTGTTCTACATCTTTTCGATACTCCTCTGGTAAGAGGCTTACCGCTTTCTCTATTTCATCACCATCGTCAGCGTAAAAGGGGAAAAACAACAACAGGACAAACAGTATCAGAGAGGACTTCTTCATATCTCATTCTCCAAAAAAGAACCTTCACTTGTCACCGGTGTCCAAAACCTTCGCCTTGAATGTGAGTCTTTTTGTGCTTCCCTTTTTAACTACGCCTTTGTATTTCACTATGACGAAGTTGTCTGTAATTTCCAGTACCTCTGCGTCCTCTTTGTTAAGAACCTCTATTTCTGAGAGACGGCGAGGAGTGAATGCGAAGACAGGTCTGTAGTATACGAACCCTTCCGGATTGAAGTCTACATCAGCGTTGAATTTGATTACGAGTTCAAATTCGGTTTTCTCTTCGGACTTTCCTTTTTCTTTTATTTCTGTCTCCCAGACAGGCTTCGGGACTTTCACATCCTTTCCGGTTGCAACTCTTGCATCCCAGGCAGGGTCGCCATACA
>JAOAAR010000200.1:0-1702 GCA_026418755.1 Planctomycetota bacterium | reverse complement strand
CGTTTTGTGTGTGCCCTTGCAAGTCCCTACCTTTCGCTAACCCTTTCTCGATGTTAAAAAGGAGCGCTTGGTTTGTGATATAAAAAGATTCAGCAAGAGAGAATTTTCCACTGTGACAGAAAAAGTAATCACCAGTGCGCCACCCCATATAACCGTATCCCGTAGGAACTGTATAACCCATGAACTGGTAAGCACCACCAGAGTGTATCCATGCAAGTGCCATACAGTCCATATCAGAAATATGTCCGATAAGACAATTGCCTACGCCAATGTAAATCTTCGGATTTGTGGATTTAATCTCATATTTTGCGCCCGATGCATCCTGTCCGTAAAGTCTACCCTGACTCGAAAAGAATTTACTTCTGCTTTGAGGGAAATAAATTAGCCACTCTTCCTCTGTTGCGTGACCGCTCGTCCACATTGCATCTACCTTGTTCTTGTTCAAAAGGTCAACCATAGATTTGCAAGAATCTGTTGGTCCATCTCTTCTGTCTTCAACTTCCTCACTGTTCTGCTTTTTCAGCATATATCTTCCCTTCTCATTCATCCCCTCGAAGTAGGCAATTCCTTCCTTTACTCGCTCTATCCAAGCAAGAGTAGCACCCAAGCCATATTTTACCCTTAACGGCTCCTTGTGCTTTGCTATACGGAGAGCGTCTTCGGAGTCATAGCCCGTCAGAATCGCCCATATGGAATCTCCGTAAGGGTCATCGTCGAGTTGACGCGTCAGTCGGTGAACATCGTTCACAAACTTTCTGTTTGCGTCTAATGGCTTCGTAACAAAACAGATGTATTGAGGAAAATACTTAGCAAGTTTCTCTCTCGCCTCACTCACATTATTCCCGTAAGTGAAGACTCGAGCATTATGCTTCTCCTTCAAAGCATTCACAACCTTGCTCCAGTTCTCATCTCTTTGAACCTCGTCCTTCACCACAACAGCGTATTTATAAGATTCCTTCTCCTCAGCATTACTCTTTACTCCCCATACTCCCGCCCCAAGAAGCAGAACCAGAAAGAGCCATTTCGTTTTTCCGTAAACTCTCTTCATAGTAAAACCTCCTCCCCGACCTGTTACTTTATATACGCCAAATAAAGTTTCTTGTTGGTTTTTATCGGGCTGATGAGAACTCTTCGCTTACTTTTCTGTGAAAATAAGATGCTACATAGCAAAGCATTTTTCACTTCTTGTGCTATGAGAGAAAAGAGATGAATGAGTTTCGGTCCCCTGCTCAGAATATCAAAATCCATTATTCTTAGAAAGAGATCGCCCTCTTTTTCCACCTTAAATTCCAATTCTCCATTTTTTCTCTATTCTCCGGGGCTTTAATTCTAACAGGTAGAACCTCTTCTTTGACACCTGTCAGTTCGGCGATTCTCTCTTTCGTCGAAAAGATAACGGAAAGTAATTCTCCAGAGTTTCTGGCCAGAGTATGCCTGTTACCTTGGCTGATTGCGGTGAGCGAGATGAAAGGATTTTCACAGATAGGATATTATCCATTAGGCTTTTTGTCTCTGCGAAAACTCCTCATAAGGGAGAAGAGAATGAAAATCGAAAGCCCTTGTGTCAAAGCAACGAATAGGAACAGAAGTGTAAGCAGGTTTTTGTCGTAGAGAAGCCCGATTAATGCGCTTCCTGCGAGGAATGCGCTGCCGTAGATGGTGTTGAAGATTCCGTATGCGGTTCCTCTTTTGGAAATAGGTG
>JAOAAR010000199.1 GCA_026418755.1 Planctomycetota bacterium | reverse complement strand
GAGCATGACCTTGGGAAGACTGTTATAGGGAATGGGAACTTTTTTATGGCTTATGTTCACATAGCGCATGATTGTGTTGTAGAGGATGGGGTGATAATTGCGAACGGTGTTCAGATAGGGGGGCATTGTCGGATTGAGAAGTATTCGAATTTTGGGGGGCTTGCTGCGCTTCATCATTTTGTGACTGTGGGTAGTTACAGTTTTGTGGGGGGGTTGACGAGGATAGTAAGGGATGTTCCGCCGTATATGATTGTAGAAGGGAATCCTGCTGAGGTGAGGAGTGTTAACTCGGTTGGGTTGCGGAGGAGAGGGTTTTCTTCTGAAAAGATTTCTCTTTTGAAAAGGGCTTTTAGAATATTGTTTCATCAGAGAGTTCCTATGTCTGTGGCGATAGGGGAGGTAGAGTCTTCGCTTGAAATGAGTGATGAGATAAAATACTTGCTGGCTTCGCTAAGGGAGACGATGAAGAGCAAGACAGGGAGAGCGAGGGAGATTACGAGATGGAAAGAGAAAGAGGATTGAAGGTTGCGGTGGTTGGGGTAGGGCATTTGGGCAAGGCGCATGCTCGGATCTATTCGGAGACGAAGGGAGTGGAGTTAGTGGGGGTGGTTGATATTGACTCTGCTGTAGCGCGTGCGGTTGCGGACAAGTTGGGGACGCGGGCTTTTTACGACCACAGAGATGTATTGGGGATGGTGGACGCTGTAAGTATTGTAGTTCCCACGAACAAGCATTATGAGATTGCGAAGGATTTTTTGGAGGCTGGGGTTCATACTTTTCTTGAGAAGCCGATGACCAAGACGGTGGAGGAGGCGGAGAGTTTGGTGCGTCTTGCGAAGGAGAAGGGGTGCATTTTGCAGATTGGGCATATAGAGAGGTTTAATCCTGCGGTGATTGCGGTGAAGGAACTTGTGAAGGAGCCGCGTTTTATCGAGTGTGACCGTATAAGTAAGTTCAGTTTTCGTTCTTTGGACATAGGTGTGGTGCTTGACATGATGATACATGACCTTGACATAGTGCTTGCGTTTGTGAATTCTGAGCCTGTGGAGGTGGAGGGGGTAGGGATTGCGGTATTTGGGAGTTACGAGGATATGGCGTCTGCGCGAATCAAATTCAAGAACGGCTGTCTTGCGTATCTTCGTGTTTCGCGCATTTCGAACAAGAGTATGAGGAAGATAAGGGTATTTCAGGCGGATTCATATCTTTCCATTGATTATGCGGAGAGGACGGCGAAGGTATTCAGGAAGAAAGAGGCTGTTTTTTTGAAGGAGGATGTGGCGACTCTTCCGCGCCGGGTTTCTTCTTTAGAGGATGCGCAGAAATATCTTTTTGAGAATCTGATTGAGATGAGGGAGGTGCCGATTGCTGAGGATGAGGAGCCTTTGCGGCTTGAGTTGGAGTCATTTATAGAGAGTGTGGAGGAAGGCAAGCCGCCGCTTGTTTCGGGCGAGTTAGCGCTAAGGACGATGCGGTTGGCATATCGTATTCTTCAATCCATCCAAGAGAACAGTTATGCGACCCCTCTCCGTTCTGATTTGTGCAGGTGAAGCATCGGGTGATATGCACGGTGCTGCTCTTGTGAATGAGTTGAACGCTCTGATGCCGATTCATTTTTTTGGCATTTGCGGCAAGATTATGAAGAGAATGGGCGTGGAGCAGTTGTGGGACTTGACGGGCAAGGCGTATGTAGGTTTTTTTGAGGGGATAGTTCCGTATTTCAGTATGGCGAAGGTGTTTTTTCGGTTTGTGAAGGAGGCGCGGGTTAGGAAGCCCGATGCAGCGATTCTTATAGATTTTCCCGAGTTCAATATGAGGCTTGCGAAGAGGTTGCATATGCTTTCGATTCCTGTGATATACTACATTGTGCCGCAGGTATGGGCGTGGCGCAAGCACAGGGTTGCGATATTGAGGAGGTATGTTGACCTTGCAATTCCTGTTCTTCCTTTTGAGGAGCCGTTTTTACGCAGGTATGGGGTGAATGCTCGTTTTTTAGGGCATCCTTTGAGGGATACGGTTCTTGTGGGAGAGCGGGATGCAGCGTTGAAGAACAAAAGACCTCTTATAGGGCTTCTTCCTGGGAGTCGGAAGAAGGAGGTTGACAGGTTGATGCCGGTGATGGACGAGGCTGCTCGAATCATTCGGAAGTATGTGGACTGCGAATTTGCGATAGCGAGGGCGGAGTCGGTTTCTCTTGGGCGCATCAGACGGTACTCTTCTCTTCCTGTCGTTGAAGGGGCGGGTGAGGTTTACCGCAACGCAGATGCTGCGCTTATCTCATCGGGCACTGCCACTTTGGAGGCGACTCTTAATCTTCTTCCCTTTGTTTCTGTTTATCGTGTTTCTCCTCTCACATACCATTTATTGAAGATGCTCATTAATGTTCGGACATACTCTTTGACCAACATCATTGCGGGCAAGAATGTTGTCAAGGAACTTCTTCAATGGAGTGCGACTCCTGAGCGGATGGCATCTGCTGTTCTTAGTTTGCTTGACTTACAGAGGAGGGAGGAGATAATAGGGGAGATGAAGAGGGTGGTGGAGAAGATGGGTCCGCCTGGTGCGGTGAAGAGAATTGCGGGTGAGATAGCGAAGTTTTTGAGGAGTCTTTGATGGGCGAAGAGTTTGAGATGCTTCGCATCGAGGTGGAGGTTGATGAGAAGGGCAAGTTGAAAGCGAAGCCATATGGGATGCTTGCTGAGGTGATTTCTCCTTATCTTGAATATACTCTGAGGGTGCTGAATGGTTTGAAGGTGATTGCTCGGAGGGATGGGAGGAATGTTTATAATCTTTACAGTCCGCCGCAGCCGTCTAAGCCGGGTCTTCGTTTTTTGGAGAGGAGGTTGAAGGAGAAGGCTTTCGGGTATGTTTTTCCTGGGACGGCGAATCTTGCCGTGACGATGCGCTGTCAGTGTAGGTGCATTCATTGCTCTGCGGCGCGTTTTTTTGACCCGTCGAGGAGAGAGTTAACTACTGACGAGTTGAAGATGGTGATAGAGAGTGCGCTCAGGTTAGGGGTGAGTCTTGTGATATTTGTTGGTGGGGAGCCGCTTTTACGGGATGATATTTACGGACTCATCTCTTATGTGGACAAGGAGAGGGCAATAACTTCGCTTTTCACGAACGGCAAGTCACTTGACAGGGGGGTGGCGAGGCGGCTTAAGGAGGCGGGGCTTGATGTTCTTTATCTTTCGATTGATAGTCCTTATGCTGAGGAGCATAACAGGCTTCGTGGTGTAAAAGGGCTTTTCGAAGAGGCGATAGAAGGTGCGATTGCGGCGAAGGAGGAGGGGATTCTTATTGGTCTTTCAACTTATATGACGCATGAGCGGCTCGCAAAGGGAGAACTTGAGGAACTTCTGGAGTTTGCGCAAAGGACGGGTTTTCACGAAGTGACAATTTTCGATTGCATTCCGTCGGGCAGATATCTTCACAACACTGATTGTATCCTTTCCGCGGACGAGAAACGGAGAATAGTCGAACTTCAGAGAAAATATCATAACTCGGAGCATCCTATGGGGGTTATCGCTCAGGCGGTTGTTAATTCTCCTGAAGGGGCGGGTTGTTTTGGTGCCTATTCTCAGTTTTATATGACCCCGTATGGTGACATCAATCCTTGTGATTTTAATCCCATCTCGTTTGGAAATGTTCTCGAAGAGCCTCTCGAAAAAATCTGGTACAAGATGGTTCATCATCCTGACTTTTGTTACCGTTATGCGAAGTGTAGGATGCAGGCGGAGGAGTATCGTAGGAAGTATATAGACCCAATCTCTGAAGAGGAGGTATTGCCGATTCCTGTGGAGCGATATGGATCGGCTCTTCCCATTCCGCGGGATGAGTTCAAGAGGCGGTAGTATGTTTTCGCAGTAGTCTCTGCTTCTCGATGATGCTGTCGTATTTTGCTTTCCTGTGATTATAACTCTGGGCAGGTTTGGTTAAGTCTTCTACTTTATTATGACAATTTCTCTGGGCGGGGTTGTAATGTTTAGAGTGGAAGGGAAGGAAGTAGGAGAAGTTTTATGGGTAAGGTGTGTTCCTGTCTCTTATACACATCT
>JAOAAR010000198.1 GCA_026418755.1 Planctomycetota bacterium | reverse complement strand
CTCTCCAACTCCAGCGCCGATTTCTGCAAGAGTTCAGCAGTCTGAATGAGTTGCGGCAACTGCTTTAAACGCAACTCCTGTCTCTGGGTAAGTCCCAATCGAAGTTTAGGCTCCGAATTCATATCCACCATAAGATTTTTTCCTTCTATGTCCTTGCTCCTACTGTCTCTTCCTGTTCTCTACCCCGCCACAACCGACACACCACTTATAAGAATGTATGGAACCTCCCCATACCCCACCACCCTGTCTCCTTGCTCACAGCCTCCACCCGTTTAAGAATCTCATAAACATTGCCCGCAACGGATGCCTTCCCAATTTTTCCTGTCACCTCACCCCTCTCGATTCTGAATGCAAGCCCCAACGGATTCGAAAACGCCCCGCTAATTATATTACCCTGCCCCACCCCCAACGCGCTCTCAATATAAACACCATCTTCGACCCCCTTAATCATCTCCTCAAGAGGCGTATCACCCCGCAAGATAACAAGATTGTTGAAGGAAGGTCGTGGCAATGTGGCAACCGATGTACGCTTGCCGTTTCCCGTAGAAGCAGCCTTCGCCATCGCTCCGAACTTTAGGTCAAATATGAATCCTTTTAAAATCCCATTTTCTATCAAAGCGTTTTTCCGCACAGGAGTCCCTTCACAGTCAAAAACCGCCGAGCCAACTCTGTAGTCAAGAGTCCCGTCATCAAACAGAGTCAATCTCTCGCTGAAAAGTTTTTCACCAGTCCTGCTGAGAAGTGGCGATGTACGGCGGGCAATGTTTTCTCCGTTTAACCCTGCCATCAGAGGGACCAACACCACACTCAAGCCACCTTTCGCACCAAAAAGAACCTCTTTGGCTCCACTTGTCAGTTTCGCTTCCCTCTTGCACCAGTCCAACTGCCGCAGAATATCAGAAACCACCTTCTTGACAAACTCATCAACCTTAACGGATACCTCAAATGTATGCATCAAAAGAATCTCTTCTCCTCTGACCCATTCAACACCAGCCCCTATGTAGAAATGGGAGAACTTTTCACTCACATCCGTCCCTGCAGTGTTGACAATTCTGTGTTCCGCAATGCCAATCCCAACCGACACCTGAACAACACCGTCAGGGCATTTCTCCTTTATCCCTGCACTAACAGATTCTCCTATCTCGCGCATTCTATCAAGTGTCAACCGCTCAGCGGTATCGCTGTATGTAATGGGTCTGCTGAAAGGAGAACTTTTTGTGAATTGAAAATCTGCTTCCTCGCCAAACCGTGCTGAAGAAAGAGCACGTTCAATCACACTCTTCAACTCAGCCGGACCACGCGCACTCGAAAACCCAATTCTGCCGTCTTTGAGCAAGCGAACCGCACTCCCATATTCCTGCTTCCTCGAAGCATCTTTGGCTCTCCCATCTATAAAGCCAAGCGAGGTGCTCTCATGCTTTAGAGTGTATATTTCACCAGAATCGGCAACCTTACAAATATCATCCAACAACACCGATATATCCATAATTTGCTCCTTCCTCTGTCTTGTCTTTTTTATCTCTGCTTTCCGCCGATGATAACATCTTTGATTCGCACACTTGGCGCTCCCATCGTCACAGGCAACGGCATCTGTCCGTTCTTGCCACAACCGCCACCACGCTCAATCCATCTAAAATCGTTGCCGAGACCGTCGATGTTAGCAAGAGTCACGAAAAGGTTTCCCGCAAGCACAACATCTCGCACCATCTCTTCAATCCTGCCATTCCTGATGATATGCCCCCAACCCGCCGAAAAAGAAAAGTTCTCAAGCATAGTCTGCCCACCCATACTGTTACACGCATAAACACCCAGTTTTATGTCGGCAATGAGAGATTCAAACGGAATGGTCCCATTCTCGATGAAGGTGTTCGTCATCCGCACAATTGGAGGAAAACGGTAGTTAATCGCACGAGCGTTCCCCGTAGGTTTCTCATTCATCTTCGCCGCCGTCTCTCTACTGTGGAGCCGTCCCACAAGCACGCCTTCTTTTATCAGATAGTTCTTCCTCGTCTTAACCCCTTCATCATCGTACTTATGTGTGCCTCTTAAACCTGCAACACTCCCATCGTCTCCCGCATTTAGAATCTTCTCGCCGAACTTTCTACCCAAAACCATCAACTCCTGTGCCTTCTTATTCTCATAGACAAAATCCGCCTCTGAAAGATGTCCAAAAGCCTCGTGAATGAAAACACCGGCGAGGTCCTGATTCAAAACAACAGTATATCTGCCCCCCTTTATCGGGGGAGCATCAAGAAGGCTCACAGCGCGTCTTCCTGCACTCTCAGCAAGTCGAGCATGTCCCCCGGCATACTCAAAACCGCCCGGCTTAGCAAAACTCTCGCTCGCCTGTTGAACATTACCATCCCTGCGGGCAACTGCAACAAAATAGACCATCACCTCAGGGCGTTGCTCATAAATGAATGTCCCTTCCGAATTGATGTAGTAATACTCAGTCATAGTGTCGCTGTAGATAGATGTGGTGTCAACAATCGAATCTCCACATCCCAACATCACACTGTTATATTCGCTTGCAAGTTCCACTTTCCTGTCAAGCGGCACCGACCTGAAATCGCGCCCTAAACTCACTCTGATCTCATCAACGACAGGTTCACTCGGAGCAAGTTTTATATCCTGCGCAGGCAAAGCAGTAGCACACTCGTAAGCATCCTGAACGAATCTCGCCACATCTTCGAGGTGATTGAATGTAGTAATACCCCAGCCACCACGCCTCACAAGTGCCCTTGCTGTCCCCCCTTCCTCAAGCACCTCTGACGCGACCTCAAGCCGCTTATAACGATAAACGACCCTTGTAGCAATCGTCTTTTCATACCTGATTTCCGTATAATCCGCCTTGCTCCTTTTCAACGCATCTTCAAGAATCTGACGCACCCTTCTTCCCCCTCCTTTATCCACACTGGTTCCTCAACCCATCTTTAACGCTGTTCTTCCATCACCTTCTCCATCACCTCCTCGGGTATATCGTAATTGGCATAAACATTCTGGACATCATCGTGTTCTTCGAGAGCATTCAGAAGTCCTAACACTTTTTTCCCTGTTTCTGCATCAAGCGTGATAGTGGTCTTTGGAATACGCGACACTTCAGCAAGTTTTGGCTTCACTCCATGCTTCTCAAAGATAGTCTTCACATTTTCGAAGTCCGAAGGGGCACAATACACCTCGTACATCCCACCTTCTAACTTCACATCCTCCGCCCCTGCCTCGAGAGTCAACTCATAAAGAGCGTCCTCGCTTATCTTCTCCGCCTCAACCAGAAGCATCCCACGCAAATCAAACATCCATGCCACGGAACCCTTTTCCGAAAGAGTGCCTCCCCGCCGCTGAAAAATGGTACGCAATTCACTCGTGGTTCGGTTCCTGTTATCCGTCAGAACCTCAACCAATACTGCAACTCCTCCCGGAGCGTATCCTTCATACAAAACCTCTTCAAGACGAACCTCCCCCAGTTCACCTGAAGCCCGCTTTATCGTCCGCTCTATGTTGTCCTTCGGCATATTAGCCGCACGCGCCTTCTCAATCGCATACTTCAACTTCAAATTTGTATCAACGCTGCTGCCACCTTCACGCACAGCAACCATTATTTGCTGGGCGAGTTTACTGAATATTTTGCCTTTCTTAGCATCAGCGATTCCCTTCTTATGCTTAATCCCTGCCCAATGCGAATGACCTGCCATATTATAATCCCCACTTCCTTCCTTTCATACTCTTTGACTTTTCGCCCATTCTCTCTTCACTACCGCTTCCTCCGTTCTCTTATCCGTTCCACTCTTCCTCGTCTTCTTTCTATTACAAATAGCAGTCGCACATGTCCTCGCTAGCACACACCTGTCACAGCGAGGTCCTTCCGCAAGACAGACTTTCTGAGAATGCTCAACGAAAAGACAGAATGCCTGATAAGGCTTCACCTTGTTGTAATAGTTTAAATACTTTGCCGCATCTGAGCCTTTCATCCCATCAACTGGCACACCATATCGCTCTAACACTCTGCGCACCTCTTCGCTCATCGGAAGTACCGCCTCCCCAAATGTGCATAGAAGTATATACCTGTCTCTTATACACATCT
>JAOAAR010000197.1 GCA_026418755.1 Planctomycetota bacterium | reverse complement strand
TTGTAAACAGGTCCGCATCAACACAAACAACATGGTTAGACTTAACAGCCGGTATAAGTTCCGCATACTTCTGCCAGAAATCAAGAAAACTTTTCTCCGTTCCCATAGCCATCTGAACAATCACATCAGGCTTGCAACTTACAACCCGCTCAACATCCACCTGGATATAATCACGAGGTTCGCTTATACAGTTTTCTGCACCGCAGATTTCAATCAATTCGTTTATGAACGATCTCCTGCCGACAGCAACCAATGGGTCAACCCCACATAAAAACAATATCCTTGGTTCACTTCCCTTCCTCCTCGCACGAATAGCATCAAGGCGCTCCTTTATCCCGCCTATCAGCCTCTTCGCACGCTCGGAGACACCGCAGAAAGAGGCAATCTTCTCGATGGAATCATATAACGATGCGATATCCTTTTCTTGGATAAGAACACTTCTTATGCTCGCCGACGATAACTTCTCAACAGTCTCACAGACGGTTCTATGCGGCTCCACATCACCGATTCCGACCACCATTGTCGGCTTTAACGCAAGAATCCGCTCTATCTCAGGGTCAATGTAGCCACCAATCTTCGGCAATTCTGCTGCTCTCGGAGGGTAGTTGCAAAAACGGGTCACTCCCACTACAAAATCCCCAAGCCCCAATGCGAAAAGAATCTCAGTCGCATTCGGAGCAAGAGAAACGATTCTCATCTGCTTCTGCTCTGACGGTTCACCTTCTCCACGGCATGAGGCTCCGAAGAGAAGCAGGAGCCCAAACGCCAAGACCACAACCTTTAACATCTTATCCATACTCTTATTCCAAAAAGAGTAAAAAGAAAAGCGGCACTTCGCAGCCCTTTTTGACTTTGCGAAATGCCGCCTTCTTTTCGACAATTCACTAAGCCCGTAGACTTTGCTGCGAAGTCTATTTTTCCGGGGTTCTGACGGGCAGGTCTTCTGGCTTACGGCAGGTCCTCAGCGCCTTCCCATCTTTCTCAAGACAGTGGCATACACTGAGCCATTTTTCGCCGCTCACAGCCCCGCAGAGGGCGACGGTCTCTCACCGTCTTCCCTATTAAGCCTTCGGCACCCGCAGAACTTTTCTTCTCTTTCAATGAACTCCGCTATTTTATTCTCCTCATCCTTTTAAGATTGTCAAGAACTTTCCACTAAAGGTGCATGAACTGATATGAATAATCCTACTCCCACAGACAGAAAGAGTGGTTTGCCCATCCAAAAACTTGTCTTTCGCCCTTTTTACGACTGTTGTGGGAGTTCTCTCATCTCAAAGAAAGAGTCACTCTTTGCCGTGGAGCAGTTCTTTCGCTTTCTCACTCAATTTGAAGGAGAAGCGGTCCACGATGGAGTAGATGCAAGGAATCACAAAAAGGGTAAGGAGCATAGCGAAGAGAAGTCCACCTGCCACGGTAGCGCCTATGGGGTTGCGCATTTCGTGCCCCTGCGTCCTTGAGAGTGCCAATGGGAGCATCCCCAGTATTGTGGTGAGCGATGTAATAAGGATGGGTCGGAGCCGAAGAGCAGCACCTTCTATGAGTGCTTCGTGCCGTTCCATCCCTTTTTGGCGGAGTTGATTGACGAAGTCAATCATCACAATTGCATTATTCACAACAATTCCTGCCATAATAACCACCCCCAGGAGCGCAGGAGTGGAGATGTCTGCCCCGATGAGTGCAAGCGCAAAAATGGCTCCGATTATACCGAACGGCACTGTGAACATAACAACGAAAGGATGGGAGAAACTTTCGAACTGGGCAGCCATAATCATGTAGACGAGGACTACAGCGATGATAAATGCAAAAGCGAGAGCCTGAAATGTTTCCAGCATTGTCTGGTATGTGCCGCCGTATTCAACGAAGTACCCTGCAGGTTTTTCAACTTCGGCAACAACCTTCTGAATATCGGCAATGACGCTGCCCATATCACGCCCCTTTATGTCACCTGTAACCATACCTTTCCTGTTTCGTTCCTCGCGGAGAATTTTGACAGGACCGCGGCCAGTCTCAACATCTGCGACCTGTTCAAGGCGCAAAAGCGCACCAGCATAGGAAGAGATTGGAATGGCTTTTATATCATCCAGAGTGCGGCGGTCAGATTCTGCAAGACGGACACGGATATCGAATTCGTTTCCTCCTTTTCTGAGAATTGTAGCAACTTTTCCTTCTGCTGCAGTCTTGACAGTGTCCGCGATTAAAGCAATGGGCAAAGCAGAGCGTTCTGCATACTCTCTTTTGGGTTTGATGAGCATTTCAGGTCTCCCTTCACGGAAAGTGTGGTCTATGTCCACAAGCCCTTTAACTGATTGGACTTTGTCAAAAATCTCCTTTGTTATCCTCTCGATTACAGCAATGTCTCCACCGAGAATCTTTATCTCGACCGGCGCCTCCACCCCGATTGAGAGCATCATCGTAGAGGTATCAACGAAGACTATCTTCGCGTTAGTCGGTGGGATAGCAGCACGAATGGACTCTTTCACCTCCTCTGCCGAGCGCTCTCTCTCCTCAACATCACAAAGACGAACAAAAAGCATCGCCTCGTGGACATCAGAAGAAGCAAATCCTGCTGCCATATCCTGCCGCGTCATCTCGGAGCGCCCAACCATCGCCATAACATATTTGGTCTCTTTTTGCGACAGCATAATCTCTTCAATCTCCCTGACGAGTCTATCAGTCTCCGCCAGAGGCGTACCGACAGGCATCCTAACTTGCATAATCAGGATGGGCATATCGGACTTTGGCATAAATGTGGTTCCTAGCCGAGAAGCGATAAAAAGAGAGAATGCGAAGAGAAGTGAAACTCCCACGATAAATTTGAGACGATGAGCAAGGACTACTCTGAGGGCGGACTTGTAAGAATCGCGGATTTTTGTGAAGATACGACCTGCAGTAATGTAACGATTTTTTGCCCCCTGTACGCGGAAAAGAGTGGCTGCGATTGCAGGAACAAGAGTAACAGAGACCAAAAGCGACATAGTAAGCCCTATACAGACTGTGAGTGCGAGCGGACGAGCGAGTTGTGCGGTTATTCCACCAACCATAGCGAGAGGCGCGAAGACTGCCATATTGGTGAAGGTGGATGCGGTAATGGCAAGAAAGACTTCTTTGGTGCCGACCGCTGCGGCACGGAATCTGTCAGAGCCCTCCTCGAGGTGGCGGAAAATATTCTCGATGACGACAACCGAGCAGTCAACCATCATACCGACGCATAGCGCCAGTCCTGCGATTGTCACCATATTGAGAGTATAACCGAAGAGCCAGAGAGCAAGAAAAGTGGCGAGAACAGAGAGTGGAATAGAGACAGCAATGGCAAAAGTCGGCCTCCAGTTGAGGAGGAAAACGAAGAGAAGAGCAACAGCAAGAATTGCGCCGGTTATGGCGTTGTCCATAGCGTAGGCGGTGACCTTATGGATAATCTGTCCCTGGTCCATAACAGGGTGAAGTTTAACAGATTCAGGAATATACTTTTCTGCATACATTTTTTCCACTGCCGCTTTGACAGCGTCCGTAACAGTAGCAGTGTTTGCCCCCGACTGCTTCATTACCGCACAGACTACGGAGTCTTCTCTGTTAATGCGTGTAGCGGCTCGCCTCTCCTTGTAAGAATTGCAAACATCCGCCACATCACTTAAGCGAACCGCTCCCTGAGGAGTCATAGAAACGATAGTGTTCTTGACCTCATCGAGAGAACAGTAAAGTGCAGGTATACGGAGTGAGTATTCCGTGAGCCCGTGTATTGTATGTCCCCCAGAGAGATTCACATTTGCGGACGCCAATGCCTGTATCACCTGCTGAATTGAGACTCCGTGAGATTCAAGCCTATCACGGTGGAGAACCACTTGGATTTCTTCTTCGAGTCCACCGAGAGCAAACACAGATGCGACTCCTTCGATTCGTTCCAAGCGCGGTCTTACAACATCGTTGATGAAATCACGGAGAACCTTTGTGTTTTCAAGCCCGGAACAACCGTAAAGCAGGACAGGCATATCCGCAAGATTGAACTTAACCACCAGAGGTTTGTCCACACCTGTGGGGAGGAATTCTTCCACCTGCGCAATCTTGTCACGCACATCCTGTGCGGCAAAATCAAGATTCACTCCACGGTTAAACTCCAACATCACGACGGAGAGTCCTTCACTGGATATGGATTTGAC
>JAOAAR010000196.1:3936-4182 GCA_026418755.1 Planctomycetota bacterium | reverse complement strand
TGTCTGTGGCGGTAAGAGATTCGAGACTGATGAAACTGACCGAGTTTGCGGCGTAATTAGCGGAGAATGCCAGAAGGGAATCGGAAGTGGTTGCCAGACTTACGGGCTGCAAGCCAACATTAATTATTTTAGCAGGCAAAGAGAGAGAAGAGGTGTTGAAGACCCAAACGGTATTTTCCGCTCTGCAGGCTACCAGGAGGTATTTGTTGTCAGGTGTGACAACAAGCGAAGAAGGCTCATCTCCTA
>JAOAAR010000196.1:0-3926 GCA_026418755.1 Planctomycetota bacterium | reverse complement strand
GGGATGGGAGATTGACTATGGATACGGTTTCGGAGTCTTTATGGGCGACAAGGAGTATATTTTGGTCAGGGGAGAGGGCGGGTGCGACGGGGTTTGAGCCGACGGGGATGGTTGTAGTGGAAGAAAGAGCAGGAATGTTTATCACGCCGACAGTATTGTCTGCGGAGTTAGCGACGAATGCCAAACTGCCGTCATTCTTCAAAGCGAGAGCCACAGGTGAATTGCCGACAGGGATGGTCCCTGTGATAGAGCCTGACAGGGTGCCTGACACGGAGACGACCGATACGGTGTTTTCTGCTTTATTTGCAACGAGAAGAGTGAGTCCGTCGGATGTCTGGGCAAGGGCAGAGGGTTCGTCGCCGACTGTTACACTGAATATGACGGAATTGGCGACAGGGTCAACAAAAGAGACAGAATCGTTGGTGGCGAGTGAAACAGCGACAAGAGGTTCTCCTATGGTCATGGGACCGGCGGAGTCGCCGTAGCCTTTGCGGAGGGTGTATGGAACAAGCCGCAGTTTAACATTGTTATGTTTGCCAGGACCTAAATCAGTTTTATACTCCCAAATATAAGTATGCTCTGCCCAGTCGTTGGAAGATGTGAGGTCTTCTGTTCCATCGGAGCCGCTTCCTTCTTTGGCTGAGGTCCAGTTTCTACCTTGTGCAAGAAAACTGACTCGAAGAGAGCATTTGCTGCCGTCAACTGTTCGCAACTTGTACTTGACCTTGAGCATTCCGTCGTTACTTTCGGTCACTTGAAGAATTTTGAGTTCAGGAATTGGCTCGCTGCAACCGCAGAACAGAACAAACACTACAAAAACTATCAACAACAAACCACTTCTACTCACGAGACTTTTCTCCTTCTCCATATCTCTTATACTCCTCTTTTAATCCTTTAGTTCAAAAACCTTCTTTATACCTTGACAATTCTTAAAGGCAGTGCTAAAAATAAAATGTCGGGCTCGTAGCTCAATGGCAGAGCAGCGGACTCATAATCCGTTGGTTGGAGGTTCGAGACCTCCCGAGCCCATTGTTTCATTTTTTTCACCTTTATTCATTAACGCGCATTCATCTGCTCTGAAATGCCTGATTTTCCTTGTCTTGCGGACGGTTTTGTAATCAGATTTCTCTTCTCCTTTTGTGCAGGATAATGCGCCTAAAAGAGCATTCGAGCAGGATTCGTGGTATCCAATTTGGTATCCCAAGTTTTTCTTACTTTCACATCCTGCGGCAGCCTTTACTCTATCTTCCGTCTCCATTGCTTCCGAAAGCGATGGTAACGCATTCACACCTCTTACCAAATCAAGCACCTCGATGTGTGTGTATGTCTTCATTGTGGTCGTGATGTCGGCGTGCCTTAAAAGCGCTTGCGCCTGCCTCGGCGGTACTCCAGCAAGAGACAAAAGCGTTGCGTATGTGTGTCTTAAACTATGAAAGTCAACTACGCGTCCTTCCTCGTCGACTCTCGCAATTTCCGCCGCAGCCAAGTCTCTTCGGAAGTATTTCAGGTATCGTCCTGGAACTCTAAAAACAAATCTCGATTCTCTATTCTTTTTTTGCCAGTGCCGGAGACTTTCGGCGAGTTCTCTGTTCAATGGGATTGTATCTACTCGCTTTGATTTAGAGTTCTCCGCTTTGACTGTGACTGTCGGCGGATTGTTGTTTAAGTCGAGGTCACTCCATTTCAGAGTCCTTAATTCATTAAGCCGCAATCCCGCATAAGCGGCGGTCATATAAAGAATGCGCCGCTCAGGTGGAGAAACTGAAAGCAATCTTTTAAGTTCATCAACCGTTAGAGAGCGTCTCGCCCTCTTTCTGTTAATCTCCGGGTTCAGTAATTTCATCTTTTCAAGCGGGTTCTTCAGCCAACGCCCTGTGATGACTCCCCACCTAAGAAATTCTTTCAAACCTCCAAGGTAGTGATTTTTGGTTTTGTTGGCAAGCCGCCGTTCTTCTAACACAAGAAGAAGTTTATCTATACAATCAAGATTTATGTTGTTATAAAAACGAACACCCATAATGTCAAACGAAGCCTTGAGCCAATTTATCGTCTTCTTCAAATAAACTGGACTTACCCCTTTTCCTTTAAGGTGTGCTGCGAAATCGGAAAGATGTTCTGAAAGCGGTCTTCTCAACTGGTCTGTGTATTCGTCTTCAAGCCCTGCTTTTCGACGCTCGATTTTGCGCTCAATCTCCGCCGCCAGTTGCTTTGTCGCAGAAAGACTCTTGAACCCCGCTTTTACACGCCAGCACCCTTTCTCGTCCTTGTATTTGATGTAATAGCGCTCGCTAACTTTACCATCTCGCCTACGCCTGAATATGCTTGCCATACTCTTCTCCTCTATATTATCTCCTGAATACTCTCAATCCGTTCAAATGTCAAATCAAATCTTGCTGATTCCGAGAATTTTCTTCCGTTCCTTCTCGGCAAGTGCGAGTTTCTCTTTCAGCCACTCTTCGAGAGTTGCTTTGTGCCAGCGAGTGATTTTGCGTCCAATCTTGATGGGATGTGGAATCTCTCCTCGAGCAGATTGCTCCCAAACCGTGCGCACACTCACGCCAAGAAACTCCGCTACCTCCTTGACGCTCATCATTTCCCTTTTGTCAATCTTCATCCCTTATATCTCCTTCTATTCGCTTACCGAATTCGTGTCCTAAAAAGGAATGTTGAGTGAACATCAGAAATTCAGAATATGAGCCTTGAATTTCTGCGGTTTCCAGCACCGTGTTTCTAACAGGTTTTTGGAACATTCTTATATCGCCCGCTAATCCGTTTTTTTTCCATCTATACTGATGGTGACAAAAGGGGGCTGTCAAATTGCCAATCTTCGCCTGTCATTTGCGCGGAGAAATGTAACATTAGCGGATTGACGCAGTTAGAGAGCAGAATAAACTCACAAAAAAGAAAATTTAACCTTCTTTACCAACCTCCTTTTGGTATGACTAATGGAAGAGGATGGCTTGAAATGCTCAGAACCGAACATCCCATTGAACTGGAGGAGCAGGATTATACTGGTTCTCTACGCCGATATGTAGACTTTTCGTTAGATGTTGTCCCAGTGGCGGATAACCACTTCTCTCATTCTGTATTATTCTCAGCGCTGACCTTATATTCTCCCCAACACGCTTATAAGCGAGTTGCTTCGCCCCTGCAAACTTACTAAATTTTCCTGCCCTTATCTGCTCTTCGATTTCTTCTTTCTCTTCTTCAAGTTCCCTTGCCTTTTCAAAATCTCCGTCTTCCTTTCTTGCCTGGATTTCCTTCTCTATATCCTTCCTTCTCTTTTCGAAGTCTTTAATAGCCTTTCTGTCAACTTGTGGCACAGAGGGAAATGTATTAGCCCCTGCTTTGTTTTCAGGAAGAGACCCTCTAACCATTTTTTCCAACTGCTCAGGAGAAAATCTCTGGTTAGGAAAATGCAGCATAATCGCTATATAATGCAAGCCCAATCTATGTTTGAGAAGGAACTGCTTACCTCCCTGGAACCTTATCTGCCAATACTCGCCTTCGCGATAGAAATAATTTTCCGTTGAAGATGCTTTTTTTGTTAGTTCGTCAGATGTCCTCTTCGTGGAAGACTCTTCTGATAAATGTTTCTTCTCTTGTTGAATGAGATTATACAAAAGTTCCAACTCTTCCTTCGTCGTCGTGCATCTGTTAGAGAAACGCAAGGGCAGGATGTAATAAGTCCAAATTTTGTCATGAAGGGTCACTTTATATCGAGCCGCAAAAACACTCTCTTCTATCTCTATCTCTATACCATCTACATTGGCAATCCATTTTCCAATCTCGTCCGTCTTGAATTGATAATCGCCATAGACCCTCCCCACCCTAAGATGGTATCTGTAATCTCTGCACGGCTTGTGTCTCTTTACAAATTCGATAACACCTTGGGCAAGAATCTCGGGTATAAAGGGCAGTCTCTT
>JAOAAR010000195.1 GCA_026418755.1 Planctomycetota bacterium | reverse complement strand
CTCATACACATAAGGGTTTCCCCAGGGGTCGTTTGGAATTCTCTCAATGTAAGGCTTAGGTCCCCAGTTGTTGAGTCCTGGGTTTTGCACGAGGTCGTTCAAGTCACTAGGGAACTTCCCTGTGTCCATATTAAACATTTTGATTGCGTTCTCAAACTCCGCCATCTGCGCTTTGACTGTCTCTTTGTATGCTCTCCCAATACGACCGATGACATTCACTGCGACAAGCCCTGCCAGAAGTGCGATGATGACGACAACCGCCATAATCTCGACGAGAGTGAAACCGAGGTTTCTTTTTCTGGTACCCATTGTACGACCCTCCAAAAATCAGATTTTTGACATCTGCAGAAGTGGCAGTAAGATGGCGACGACAATCAGTGCCACGACTCCTGCCAGAAAAATTATGAGGACAGGTTCGATAAGAGAAGTGAGTCTCTGCGCTTCTATTTCAATCTCCGCATCGTAAGCGTCGGAGACTTTATCAAGCATCTGCTCGAGGGAACCTGATTTTTCGCCGACTGCGACCATATAACCTACAACAGGCGGAAAGATAGTGTGTTTTTGCATTATGGTCGAGACATCAGCGCCTTCCATCACTTTGTTGTGGATATCGTCAATCGCTTCTTTGACCACCTCGTTGCCCACTAAATCGCGGACGATTTTGAGAGATTGGAGGACGGGAAGTCCTGAGCGGAGGAGAATAGAAAGAGTGATTGCGAAACGACTGATTGCTTGTTTTCGGAGGAGTTGTCCGATAATAGGGATTTTCAGTATGTATGCGTGAATAAGATGTCTGCCACTTTTAGTCCGTTTTGTGACGCTGTAAAGAAGCCACAGAAAGATTACAGCAGCAATTAGTGCAGGCCAATAGGAGATTATGAAATCGCTTACTCCTTTGACAAAAACTGTTATCATCGGAAGAGCCTGTTTCTTCCGTTCGAGAACTGTCATTATCCGCGGAACAAGGAAGGTCATAAGGAAAAGCACTATTCCGGCACCTATGATGACCATAACGATGGGGTAAGTGAGAGCAGCCCAGATACGAGCAGTAAGTCTGTATTGTTCCTGAAGGTAGTCTGCCAGTTGAGTAAGCACAGTGTCAAGGCTACCTGATGCTTCACCTGCCTTGACCATATTCACATACAGGTCAGAGAAGACGGCGGGGTGAAGCCCCAATGCATCGCCGAGGCTCATTCCTTGAGCCACCTTTTCGCGTACATCCCGTAGGGTAACCTGAAGGCGGTGGCTCTCAACCTGATTAATGAGTGCGGAAAGTGCATCAGAGAGAGGGACGGCGGAGGCGAGCAGTGTGGCGAACTGGCGCGTTACTATAGCAAGTTCAGAGAGTTTAACGCGCCCGAGACGCGAAAGAAATGGAAGCCGCCTTTTAGACAGTTGTTCTTCAAGCGAGACTATCTCGGTGACATATATGCCGCGTTGCCGCAGTTTTTCACACGCTTCTTTCGATGTGTCAGAGTCTATTACGCCTTTTGTCGGCTTGCCTTCACTTGTAAGCGCTTTGTATTCAAACACAGCCATCCTGACTGAAAACCTCAGAATATGTCCAACTGGGTGACGCGCATCACCTCTTCGGGAGTGCTCAATCCTTCAAGGACTTTTCTTGCGCCATCCATACGGAGAGTTCGCATCCCCTTGCTGACGGCAACTTGTTTTATCTCATTGGAAGAAGAGCGGCGGAGGACCATATCGCGGATATCATCATCAACGATAAGCACTTCGAAGATAGCGGTTCTGTCCCAGTAGCCTGTCCCAAGGCAATGGGAGCAGCCTTTGCCGCGGAAGAGAGGTTTTGTGCCAACAGTCTTAGGGTCAATTCCTATCTCAGCGAGTTGTTCGTCAGTGTAGCGGTGTTCAACTTTGCAACGAGGGCATATCATTCTTACGAGTCTTTGTGCCATAACGCCAATAAGGGAGGAAGAGACAAGATAAGGCTCAACTCCGATGTCTAGCATTCGGGTTATTGCGCCGGGAGCGTCGTTGGTATGAAGGGTGGAGAAGACGAGGTGTCCTGTAAGAGCACTCTGGACAGCGATTCGGGCAGTCTCGACATCGCGCACTTCACCTACCATCATTATGTTTGGGTCTTGCCGCAATAGAGAACGCAAGCCTGTCGCAAATGTCAAACCTTTTTTCGGAGAGACCTGAATCTGGCTTATGTGGCGAATGTTGTATTCAATTGGGTCTTCTATGGTAAGAATGTTTTTTTCAAGAGAGTTGATGCGCTGAAGCATCGCATAGAGAGTCGTCGTTTTGCCCGAACCGGTGGGACCGGTGACGAATATTATACCGTGTGACATATGAATTAGTCTGTCAACCAGGTGAAGGTTGCGTTCGTCTAGTCCAAGTTCGTGGAGTTCGTAAAGACGAGCGGATTTGTCCAAAAGGCGCAGAACAATCCGCTCTCCGTATGAAGTGGGAACAGATGATATACGGACATCAACTTCTGTGTCGCTTACCTTAACGGTCGTTCGTCCATCTTGCGGCAGTCGTCTCTCCGCAATGTCCATCTTTCCCATTATCTTTATCCTCGATATAACAGCATCCTGTACTTTCTTCGGAATAACTTGTGTATCGTGAAGAATTCCGTCAATGCGGTAGCGAACTTGAAGTTTGTCCTCGTAAGGCTGTAGGTGAATGTCAGAGGCACGCATTCTGAGTGCTTCAAAGAACAGCATATTCACCAGTTTTACAATAGGTGCCTTGTATGCGATGTTTAGCACATCTTCGCTCTCATCCAGTTTTTCCACCATAGCGATGATATCCTCTTCTTTAAGGTCTTCCAACATATGGTCGACTGAGCGAGCGCGTACATACGAATGATTGATAAGGTCGGCAATCTCAGCACGCGGAGCAAGGAGAATCTCCACCTCCATTCTGAGCATACCCTCTACCTCGTCGATGATTTCAGGAGCAAGGGGTTCACAGGTGGCAACGCGCATCACATTACCTCTCTCCTCTATGCCGATAATGTTCTGCATTCTCGCAAACTGAAGCGGCACAAGGTCAACAAACCGCTCAGGAACTTGAACATTGGCAAGTGTCCTATCGTAAGGAATTTTGAGTATACTACTCATCTTCTCAAGATACGCATCTTCTGGCAGGGCTCCTTCCTCTCGAAGAACGCGAATGACAGGCTCCCCCTTTATGTGGGCTTCCTGGCGAGCCTGAGCCAATTGCTTTTCGGAAATGACTCCTTCCTTCAAGAACTCTTGCAGGAGGGCTTCTTCCATAATTACTCCCTCACACGAACCTTTCGGAAATCACGCCCGAACAACTCATCAAGCGCTCTTCTCATCTCCAGATAAGATTCCTTCTCAAAACGGTCGCGGAACTGTTCATATGCTCTTTCCGGAATCATCCTTCCAATGGCTTCAGTTCTTCCGCCCTCCAGTTCCGCCTGCCGGAGATGCATTTGCGAGATTTCGTTCAGTACATCAAAATTCTTCTCGTCAATTATGTGTGGCGTAATGAATATATACACATTTGTCCTCCGTTTCATAACGGATGTTGAGCGGAATAGCGCCCCGACAATCGGCAGGTCACCAAGAAACGGAATCTTATTCACGGTCTCGTCCTCTTTCTCGTTTGTTAAGCCGCCTATGATGACAAGTTGTCTGTCTGGAACAGTGACGACACCTTGAATCTGGCGAGATGTTTTCGGAGGCGGTGCGGTGGAACCAGCAACCGGAGGAGATGTGAACGACTCAATCGTCAAGTTCACTTCAAGCCTCAAATGCTTGTCGGGTGAAATATGAGGGGTTATCTCAAGGGTGATTCCAGCATCTTGATAGCCTCCGAAAGCCGTCCGCGACTGTTGAGTCGCTGTGTCTACAGTCGTAATGATTGCCACCTGGTCGCTCACCTTCAGGGTCCCTTTTTCGTTGTCATTGGTGAGGAGTCGCGGAGTCGAGAGAACATTCACATCTGATGTCGAGCGAAGCATCTGCATAAGAAACGGCAACCTGTCGAAAGAATCCTTATAGATGAGAGCGGTAAGACCAAGGCCTCCCACAGGAGTTTTCGTTAGATTCTCCACATCAAGAGAGGAAAGCCCAAAAAGGGTTCCGCCTGCTCCCCTGTAACCCACACCTGCAAGGTCAACAGTTGCCAACTCGATTCCTAAATTGGTTGTGCTGTCTGCAGAAACCTCGATAATTACCGCTTCTATCATCACTTGAGG
>JAOAAR010000194.1 GCA_026418755.1 Planctomycetota bacterium | reverse complement strand
CCCTTACAACCATCGCCATTTCTCCGCACCCTGATTTCCATTATTTGGAAGAGATTCTGTTCTGTCAACAAAAACCCGAAATAATATCTCGATGGACAAGACATCAGTGAAAGTGAACTACAATGAAGTAAAATTTTTGCTTTTCTAGTAAAGTTTGGAGACTAATCTATCCACTTCTTCCTTTTCCCTATTGAAAAATTTCAAAAAATTTATCCACGAATCTGTCCGTTTTTCCCTGGGGAAATTCTTATCTTCACTCCCAAAAGAGGCTCCATTTGGTATAATTATTTGTTTGGTTTAAATGGACGCGTGTTATGGAACGGTTAATCAGGATAGTTGGCGCCAGAGAGCACAATCTTCAAAATATTAGTCTAGAACTACCTCGTGACAAAATAATTGTGGTAACAGGGGTAAGCGGCTCAGGAAAAAGTTCGCTTGTTTTTGACACGATTTATGCCGAAGGAAACCGCCGTTATGTTGAGAGTCTTTCGAGTTACGCACGGCAGTTTTTGGAGCAAATAGGGAAGCCCGATGTGGATTCGATTGAAGGGCTGCCTCCGACTATTGCGATAGACCAGTCCAACATTCGTTCCAATCCGCGCTCAACCGTGGCAACCACTACTGAAATTTACGATTATCTGCGTGTTCTATATGCGCGCATAGGAGTTCCTCACTGCCCCAAATGCAAGAAGAGCATCGGCAAGCAGAGTGCAGAGGAGATAGTAGAACAGATAATGAGTCTAGGGGAAGGGGTGCGAGTAGTGCTGCTTGCGCCGTTGGTTCGGTTGAGAAAAGGAGAACACAAGGAGACTATAGCGCAAGTGAAGAGGCAAGGGTTTGTCCGAGTGCGGGTGAACGGCGAGATTTACGATGTGAACAATGTGCCTTCATTCAAGAAGACTCGCAAATACACCATCGAGGCGGTAGTGGACAGAATCGTTCTTTCCCCAGATGTGAGGGGAAGATTAACCGATTCTGTGGAATTGGCTCTTCGTTTTGGAGAAGGGACGGTGCTTGTTTCTCACAACGCCGAGCAGAGATGGAAAGACTCTGTTTTTTCAGAGAATTATGGCTGCGCTGAATGCGGAGTCTCTTTCGAGGAGTTGTCGCCGAGGATGTTTTCGTTCAACAGTCCTTACGGAGCATGTCCGCGCTGTCACGGGCTTGGCACGCTGATGAAGGTAGACGAAGAGATGGTTGTCCCTGATGCGAACCTGTCTTTACAGGAGCACGCTATAAGAGCGCTGCATGACCCACGCCTTCGTCTTGGCGGCTCCTGGACTCTCGACTACCTGAATCGGACTTTTTCCATCCCGCTTGATGTTCCCTTCAAAGAACTTTCGGAAGAGGCGAAAGAAATAATACTTTATGGGGACAGGAACTCGCCAAGCGGCAGGTTGTTTGAAGGGGTGATAACGGAGTTAGAGCGACGATTTGAGACCACAGGGAGCGAATATGTGAAGCAAAAGATTCACGAGTACATGAGCGAACTCCCCTGCCCTGCTTGCAAAGGAGCCCGTCTGCGTCCTGAATCACTGGCTGTCACCATAGGCGACAAAAATATCTACCAGTTTTGCAAATCAAGCGTAGGTGATGCTCTTATGTTCGTCTCCTCGCTTAAACTCGACCAACAGAAGCAACAGATTGCGGAGCAAGTGTTGAAGGCAATCAAAAGCCGTCTGCAATTTATGGTAGATGTTGGGCTCCATTACATAACGCTTGAACGGAGCACCGGCACTCTTTCTGGAGGGGAGGCGCAGAGAATTCGGCTAGCGACGCAAATCGGTTCTGGTCTTGTCGGCGTCTGTTACTGTCTTGATGAACCCACAATTGGGCTTCACCAGCACGACAACTCTCGTCTGCTTAAAAGTCTTCTCCACCTACGCGATTTGGGCAACACCGTTATTATGGTAGAGCATGACGAGCAGAGTATAAGAGCAGCAGACTTTGTGGTTGACTTGGGTCCTGGAGCAGGACATCACGGGGGTAATCTGGTGTTTGCAGGTAGTGTAGAAGAGTTATGCAAGTGCGAGCGCTCACTTACAGGGCGGTACCTGTCTGGAGATTTGACAATCGCTGTCCCACAGAGACGCCGCGAACTCCGTAACGCTCCTTCGATTCGTGTTATCGGCGCACGAGAACACAATTTGAAAAGGATAAGTGTCACATTCCCATTAGGGGGTATCGTCTGTGTAGCAGGTGTGAGCGGCTCAGGGAAAAGTACCCTTTTGAACGAAGTCTTATACAAAGCGCTCCGTAGAAAACTTCACAATTCTTTTGAGAAAGCAGGAAAACACGACGGACTTGTCGGCGAAGAGAATTTACAGCGGGTAGTTGAGATTTCACAAGTCCCCATTGGTAGAACCCCTCGTTCCAATCCTGCCACATACACGGGGGCATTCGGATACATTCGCCAAATCTTCGCCATGACAAAACAAGCCAGGTTGAGAGGGTTCACTTCTTCTCGCTTCTCGTTCAATGTAAGAGGAGGTCGTTGCGAGGCTTGTGAAGGGCAAGGAACGAAAAGAATAGAGATGCATTTTCTACCTGATGTTTATGTCACCTGTGAAGTGTGCAAAGGCAAGCGATACAACCGCCAGACTCTCGAGGTGCGGTATCGCGACAAAACAATTGCAGATGTTTTGAAGATGCGAGTAGAAGAAGCGGTCAGTTTCTTTGAGAACTATCCGCGTCTTTACTACATCCTGAAGACTCTGAGCGATGTAGGGCTTGGGTATCTTGAGTTGGGGCAGCCTTCGCCGACTCTTTCAGGGGGCGAGGCGCAGCGCATCAAACTGGCAGCAGAACTGACAAAAGGATGTGCAAAAGGGACGCTTTATATTATGGACGAACCGACAATCGGGCTGCATCCAGCGGACATTCAAAAACTACTGAATGTGATGAACAGGTTGGTGGAACAGGGCGGCAGTTTTATCGTCATCGAACATAACTTGGATGTTCTGAAGACAGCGGACTACCTCATAGAATTAGGTCCTGGCGGAGGGGAGGAAGGAGGCAGAGTAGTTGCCAAAGGAAGGCCTGAAGAAGTAGCCCAGAACCCAAATTCTCTAACAGGTCGTTATTTGCGCTCCGTGCTCGGAATCCCCGCAGAGGTTAACTTTTGAACTGGTAATCCTTGAACACGAAAAATGCACCGAGAGCAATTAAAGCAAACCCGAGGGCATAGTTCCACTTGATTGGCTCCTTCAAATAGATAAGGGAAAAAGCGCAGAAGACAGCAAGAGTGATAACCTCTTGAATCGTCTTTAACTGGGCTGCGGAGAACTGCCCGTGCCCCCAGCGGTTGGCAGGCACTTGAAGACAGTATTCAACGAACGCAATGAGCCAACTGACGATGATGACGAGAAACAACGGTTTATCTTTGTATTTCAGATGCCCGTACCACGCTATCGTCATAAAAACATTTGAAGCCAGAAGCAACAGAATGGTAACCATATGAATCTTTTCCCCAAAAATGGCTTGTTTAAAACCATTTCTTCTTCTTAAACCATATAAGCATCACTATGGTCGCAATCAGCATCCCGAGAAGAACAACGGGGTATCCCCATTTCCATTCGATTTCCGGCATATACCTGAAGTTCATTCCATAGTTTCCGACGATAAATGTAAGGACAGTAAAAATCGTCATAATAACAGTTAGGAATCTCATGACTTCATTAATACGGAAATTGATACTCGACATATACACTTCTACCATATTCGAGAGTAAGTCTCGAAAGGTCTCCAAGACATCCATAACTTGAACCACATGGTCATAAACATCTCTGAAATAGACTTTTACAGATTTATCGACGATTGTCACCTCGGGGCGCTGGAGCGCATTGACTACTTCTCTCAGAGGTAAGACCGCTCTGCGAAGCATCAGCGTCTCTCTTCTCACTTTATGTATCTCGTTAATAATCTCCTGCGAAGGATTTTCCACAAGTTGTCTTTCGAGGAGTTCTATCCGCTCACTCAGTTTTTCAAGAGCGACGAAGTAATAGTCCGTAATAGCGTCAATGAGCGCATATGAGAGGTAATCCGCTTTCATCTGCCTCACCAACCCTTTTTTGTTGCGGATGCGGTCTCTGATGGAGTCAAAAACATCGCCCTCTGTCTCTTGAAAGGAGAGAACGAAATTCTTCCCGAGAACTATACTCACCTGTTCAGAAACTATCTCTGTGGATTCTCGACGAGGATAAATC
>JAOAAR010000193.1 GCA_026418755.1 Planctomycetota bacterium | reverse complement strand
CCCCGCCGGTAGTGCAAGAATTATGTTGTTCTTACCAGGCATATCTTCCCATACCTGCTTTCCATACCCTTGCAAACCGTCAGGCGGAATAAGCACAGGTCTCGAAACTCCACCGTGCAAGTCCAACAGAAGCGCACACGGAACCGAAGGGTCGTATCCCTCCGGAACATAAAGTGCAAAATGCCGCTTCACACCATCATTCGCCTTCGCCTCCAGAGCACTCCATCCACATTTCACACCCTTGTCGTATCGGATTCCGCTTGCAAACGCCCGCTCAAGTTCGAATACATCACCCGTCGCCTTCTTAAGAGCCTCAGCAGCCTTTCCGCGCTCCTCCTCATCCTCCGCCTTAAGATATGCACCCACCAGGTCACTCAAAGTCGGCTTGGACTCATCCCCTTGAGCAAACAGAAAGGCACTCCCAACCATCGCAAAGAGAAACCAAGAAATCCTATCCATCTTCAGACTCCTCTCACAAAACAACACAACAACTATTATACATCCTCACCCATCAAAAAGTTAGTTAGAAGCGGTACAGATTGGGAACAAACTGAAACATTTTGCATTTTGATTCGTCTAACCAGAGGTGTTTTCGTAATATTTGAAGAGAAGTCTTAATTAAGAAAAGGGGTTCTGCAATGGAAAAAAGAATAGAGTATCCAGAAGAGGTGATTGCAGTAACGAAAAAAGGGGAACGCGAAGTGCGCTCACTCTGCGAACAAGGTGAGTTTGCCATATATGAGTACCTTTCTCCCCTCACAGGAAAACCAACATCACCGAAGAAAAAACTGGTGCTAAAAAGCCCCAAAGGGCGAAAAGAGTATTTTCTGTTCCCGACGAAAGACAAACGGTTCTTACTCGCCCCAAGCGAGGCAAAAGAGAAAACAAAAATCTGGGCGGAAGGCTCTGTCATCGAGTTCTGAAAAATCCTACCATTTTGGTAGGATTTTTGTAAAAAGGAGAATGAGTTTGAAGCGAATTGATAGCGAACAGTTTCTTATTAGATGAATCTGAGAAAGATTCTTCAAGTCCAAACGGTTTCTGATGAATGAGAGAAGAAAAATGCGAAATTTTCCTGTCATAGAAATGCATATTTTTTATGGGAAGGAATCGAAAAATTGCTTGACAGGATGGGGAATGCGTGGTAGAGTAACAATGCGTTGAAACATTCACCACCCTCCACAACGCACAATGCGCCGTGTTCTGCAATAGGGCACGGCGCGACTTTTTTGTAAAAGTGTAAAGTGAATTTAACAAGATGTTTTTCTTTTTCCAATAATTGCCCTGGTATGATTGTTGCATATAATACTCTCGAGCAGGAGATTTTTCTGATGAAAGGAATAATTAATAGGAACGGCGGCGTGATAGTTGCAGGTCTTCTATTGATTCTGCTTAATGCAGGTGTAGCAGGAGAGGAGAAAACGGATAATGGTGAGCAAAGACAGAATAATAAGAAGAGAGATGAAGAGCGGAAGAATTTGGAGAAAGAGGTAGAAGAAGCGCTTAAGAAAGGGGTGAAGTGGCTCATTCCTCGGCAAAGGAAGGAGGGGGCTTTTGATGGAGCGTATGAGAAGCAGAATCCGATGGGGATGACAGCGCTATGCATTTATGCGCTACTTTCGGCAGATGCGGAGGGAATTGAGGAAGCGGTTGAGAAAGGGTTCAGGTATTTAGGTAGCCTGCCGCTTAAATCCTCGTACTGCACTTCGCTTCTTCTGCTTGCGGTTGAGGCGAAATTTCGCAAGGAGGCGATGAAGCGAAATCCGACGGATTGGGAGAACGAAGAGAAAAAAGTTTTCGGAACATCTGAG
This sequence comes from Planctomycetota bacterium, assembly GCA_026418755.1. GTDB lineage: Bacteria > Planctomycetota > SKW154 > SKW154 > SKW154 > SKW154. Next base: position 2,396 of record JAOAAR010000193.1, on the reverse strand, counting down.
AAACCTTACAAGAACATAGTCACAAACTGTGTTTTATGGTTGCGGAATGGGCAGAGAGCGGATGGTATGTGGTCGTATGATTTCAGCCGTGGGAGAGGAGATGGTTCGAACACACAGTTTGTGTTATTGGCGCTGGATGCAGCGCGAAGGCTCGGTGTTGATATACCTGTGCGTATGTTTGAGAAAGCGATAGAGGGGATTTTGGCGACGCAGCAGAAGACAGGAAGGGTGCTTAAAAAAGAGGAGTGGTTTAATGTTCCAGCAGCAGATTATTCAATACTTGAATTGAAGGAGAGGGCAAGCAAGAAACGAGGAGAGAATCTAAAAGAAGAAGAAGAGGATGTTGAATTAGGCAGAAAGGATGAGATGAAGGTGCGCGGGATGGGTTACATGGCGGGGCAGGCGGTGACATATTCGATGACAGCAGCAGGTTTGGCAGGGCTTGTAGTGTGCAAATCCGCGTTGGAAGAGGCAAACTGTTATGGAAAGTATAAGAGGGTTGATGTAGCGATAAGAGATGCGGCAGCCTATCTTGCTGTAGAGTATCCATATAAAGAGATTGTGAAGCAGATGCCGAGAGGCAGGGGAACAAGAAGTGTATTATGCGATGTATGGGATTTTTACAGGTTATACAGTCTTGAGCGGGCTGGGGCGATGGCTGTTGTAGAGAGGTTCGGGGAGAATGACTGGTATTCTGATGGTGCGAAACTTTTATTGAAGGAGCAGATGGAAGACGGTTCTTGGTGTCGTTGTACTGTTTGCACTTCTTTTGCGATTCTCTTTTTGAGTCGTTCGACCGTGGCACCTGTGAAGAAGGAGGATATGAATAGAGGAAAGGAGATTCCTCTACCTGCACCGTTAAAGGAGAAGCAGAAATGCGGCTAAAAAAGGCGCATCAGAAGGACGGTTATTATCGTGTTGTGATTGATAGGTGTACGGGATGCGGTGCGAAGTTGACGGATTACGACCTTGAAAGGGGGTTGTTTGAGACATCTTCCGGTCTTTTGTGCCTCAGTTGTGTTGAGAATACGCAACGAAAAAGCCACGAAAAGAAGACGAATAAAAGTGTTTTAATAGAGGCAAGCGCCTCCATCTGGCATAAGACGAAGGTGGTACTGAAGAAGCAAATCTCCAAGAGGGTGGTTTTGGTTCTACCGTCGGCAGTGTTTGCTGTTGGGTTGCTTCTGATTCTAACGGTTTCATACCTTCAAGGGGAGACAAAACACGGAGAGAAGAAAATGGTCGTGCGCCAGAGGGAGCCGTTGCCGACTGTGAACTCGAAGGAGAAAGCAGCAGAGGATGTAATAGTGAGACTGTTAGAGAAGAGAGAAACAGAGAAGAAAGAGACGGTGAAGGAAGAGGGAAGGTCCGAAAGTAGCGGTTCTGAAGAAAAGGAAGAAAAGAAGGAGAAGCCGTCAGGTGGCTTTGTGATTCCGACAACGGATGAGAGAGTAGATGCGGAGTTCGGGAGTCGGGATAAATTTCAGGAAGAGAAGTCTCAAAGAGAGGAGAAGAGTCCTGATAGACAGACAAATGATAAGACAAACAGAGGAGGAGCAGAAAAGAGTAGGCGGGCGGAAGCGGCGAGAGAAACTATGGAGAGAGTTCCTCGTCCTGTGGCGAAAGAGAATCTCAAACCTGCCGAGTCACAGGCGAAGAAGGAGAGTTTTCAGGAGGAAGTGGACAAGGCGATTGGAAAGGGAGTGAAATGGCTTCTTTCGCAGCAGAACTTTGATGGCTCTTTTCAAGGGTTTTATAACAGGCGCAATCCTATGGGGAATACGGCGATTGCGCTTTATGCGCTTCTTTCGGCAGGGGTGAGACCTGATTCTGAAGAGATACGGAAGGGGTTTGAATATCTTTCGGGGCTGCCGCTTGACAAAACTTACGATGTGTCACTTCTTCTTTTAGCGATAGATTCGTATTTCACGAAGCCGTTGCAGAAGAGGTTACCTAACAAGTGGCGGACAGAGGTAGAGAATGAATTCAAGAGAGGTCCTGCAAGTTTGCGTGGACTGGCTGAGAAAGCGGCAAAATGGCTGGTCGAGGCGCAGTTAGAAAACGGTATGTGGACATACACGAGGCAGCCTTCCACAGGGTGGGCAGCGGGGGGGGATATGTCGAATGCGCAGTTTGCGTTACTCGGTTTGGATGCGGCGTGCAGACTCGGGATTTCCATTCCTGCGAAAACCTTTATTAAAAGCATTGAGGTTCTTCTGTTTCAGGTGCAACAGGAGAAAGGGGAGGAGTATAAGAACCCCTTTTATGTTCCGGCGGCAGAGGAATCTCTTTCGGGTATCAGGAAGCGTGAAGAAGAGAGGAAAAGTGGAAAGGGGAGGACGGAGGTGGTTCAAGACAGGGGAGAGAAGATGTTTGTGCGGGGATTTGGTTATACG
>JAOAAR010000019.1 GCA_026418755.1 Planctomycetota bacterium | reverse complement strand
AGATGTGTATAAGAGACAGGGTATACTCTTGTCCAGCACTAAGAGAAGCCTCCCTGCACGCTGCTTCTCCATCTCCCGCACCAGCAATTTGTTGTGCTTCGCAGAAAGCGGCCAGTGAATCCGCCTCGGGTTCTCACCTTCTCTGAACTCCTTTAAGTCGCGAAAATCTTCGTCTCCCGCAAGAAAAGGCGAAACACGCCGCAGGATATGCTGTCTCTGACCAGCAGACGGCAGAATATCTCCCCGGATTGGAATAATCTCAGGATAAACCAAAACAGAATCTCTATGTTCTATAGCCATTCTCTTGTTGAAAAACCCAAATGGATAAACACTCTTCAACACCACTCCCTTTAAGTTGAGAACTCCTCGCTTCCGTGCCACACAGTTGTAGCGCACCCATTCTCTCCCATCTGGCGGGACCCGCAACACATAAGGAGATTCCCCCACCTCAAGGGAGGAATCGCCCACCTCCTCCAGAGAAATGGAATAAGCGGCGAAAAGTTTTTTGTGGTTACTCAACACCGTTTCAATTTCAAAAACCTCCCCACAAAAAACTGCAGGCGGAACCAGCCTCTCTACTTCCATCTTTCTGAAAGAGAGTTCCAACAGAATCCCTGAAACGACGATAAGCGAGGGCAACATCGCAAAAACCAGATATAGAAGGCTCACGCCCGTATTGATTGCTGCCACGCCAACAGCAATTGTGAAAAGGATGAACCACCACCCTTCTGCTGTGACAATGATTCTACGCGGGCGGATGAGTCTGCGGAACAGAGGAAGAGAAGTGACCCAGATGTAAATTTTAAGAAGGATGAGAACCGTTAAAACGCTTAAGAAGACGAAGGCGAGCGTAACGCTCCATGTGAGTGCTGCCAGCAAGCCGAGCCCCAATGTGATTGACTGTCGGATAAGGAAATATCGTGGCTCGAACATCCGGCAAATAAACTTTCTTCCAACTGAGGGGTCAAGCCCCTGATAGTCTCTCTCCATCAAAGCGGCACCTTTACAGAATCTACACACTCTTTCAAGATTTTGGCAGATTTGCGCGCATCCTGACGGGCAACTCCGCGCAAGATGAGCCGATGCGCCAAAACGGCAATCGCCAGAAACTTTATATCGTCAGGAATCACAAAATCTCTTCCTTCAACCAGTGCGAACGCCTGGGATGCACGACGGAACATAAGCGCACCCCGCGGAGATGCTCCAACCTCGAAAAACTTGTTCTCACGCGTCTTCGCCACTATCTCCAGAAGATAATTCAAAAGAGTAACTTCTATTCGCACATTCTTAACCTGTTCTTGCAACCTTTTTATCTCCTCACACTCCATCACCGCTCCCAACTCTTCGAGCGGGTGTTTGTATGTCTGCAAAAGAATCATCCTTTTCTCCTCGCTGCTTGAAGGGTATCCTATCTCCAGCCGCATCATAAACCGGTCCAACTGGGATTCTGGCAGAGGATATGTTCCCTCAAACTCATAAGGGTTCTGCGTCGCCAGTACCATAAACGGCACACTTAAATCATATGTGTGCCCGTCCACAGAAACTTGCGCTGTGTTCATCGCTTCCAGGAGCGCAGATTGAGTCCGCGGCGTTGTTCTGTTTATCTCATCTGCCAGAAGAATGTTCGTGAAGAGAGGTCCAGGACGGAAAACGAACCTGTCCTCCTTCTGTGAAAATACAGAGACCCCTATGATGTCAGAGGGCAGTAAGTCCGGTGTGAACTGGATTCTGCTGAATCTGCCGTTTACCGATTTCGCAATCGCCTGCGCAAGGAGAGTCTTCCCCACCCCTGGAACATCCTCAATCAAAATATGCCCACCTGCCAATAAGCCCGTAACCGCTAACTTCACCACCTCGTGTTTGCCGACAAAAACTTTCTCTACATTCTCTATCAGGCTCCCTACTTTCCGCCTTGCCTCTTCAAAATCCATTTCTCCTCTCCTGAAACCCTCTCCAAAAATATTATACTCTTAAAACCTCTCTCTTACGCCCATAAACTTGCTGCCCATCTCCACGCTCCCTCTACTCCCTCGGACTCATTTGTCAGCCGTATCACTCTTGTTCGTCATACCATCTGCGTTGCCAGTTCACCACCAAGAGTGATAGAAAGTTTATTGGGAAAGAGGGCTACCCCTTATATCTCTGCTTGGTAAGGGGAGTTCGGCTTTATCAATTGTTGAAGAGGCTGGTCCAACGCCTTACCAGTTCCTCATAAGTAAGGCGTCGTATTCGCCGGTGCCGGTTCCCGATGGGTTTCCCAAAACACCGCTCTGGCTACTCAATGTCCCCGATATACTGCTGCCTGTGACGCTTGGAGTCGAGACTGCTACTGAGGTGGATGTTGCACTTCCTACGGTTATAGGCTGCCATGAGCCTGTAGAGCTACTCGAATAGCCGGCGGAATAAACATCGTCGTTTGCGCTAACAGCGACTCCTTCAAGATAATCGTGAAGGTTTCCACGCCATGCATAAGAGCGAGAAATCGTCCCATTAGAATCAAGCGCTATAAGGAACCCATCGTTGCCAGTGCTTGAGGCAAATAGAGCGGTGTAGCCGACGCAGTAAATATTGCCTTTTGAATCGCGCTCCATCCCATTGACCCAATCATCTCCGCTGCTTGTCCAGACTTTTGCCCACTGCATAGAACCGTCAGAAGAACATTTTGCGAGCAGGAGATTCTTAGTAGATATGATGTTTCCTACACAGTAGATATTCCCCAAAGAATCGACGGTGACAGCATCCCAACCCTCATCATAATTATAGGCAGAGATGGCGTAACTTTTAGACCAGCCGATACTTCCTGAAGGGTCGTATTTCACAAGAAGTGCATCATCATTTACACCGTTATTCGTATAGCCGGCGGCGTAGATATAGCCACCAGAGAATCTCACCACTTCGAAACTGTCATTTCCTGAGCCGTTCCAAACTTTCGCCCATAAAAGGTTGCCATTATTAGAAGAGAACTTGACTAATAAGCCATCACGAGTATTGGAAGCCATCTGTTCAACTTGTCCTGCACAGTAAATGTTATCTGAAGAATCAACAGTAACGCTATCAAAACGTTCCCATGAGTTAGAGAGAGCAGCATCCCAGGTTTTAGCCCATCTGAGATTCCCGTTCGAATCGAATGAGACGAGTAAGGCATCGTCATCGGAAGAAGCGTTAAGGAATGCCCAGTAGCCGGCACAGTAGATGTTGTTCGAGGAATCAACCGCGATAGCCCAGAATCTCACATCATTGCGGTTGGTGTCGCCGAAAGACTTCGCCCATACGAGAGTTCCGTCTGAGGTGTATTTGAGAAGTAGCCCCTCAAATTTGGTCAGTCCGCTACCAAGATACCCTGCGCAGTAAATACTCCCATCAGAGCCAATCGCTATTCCCTGAATGTAATCAAATCCTGATGTCCCCCAGGAGCGAGAAAAAGCCGAACTTGGAGGTGTCCCTCCGCCAGAAGGGGTACGAGACTTTCCCTTCCGCCCACAACCTGTGGGAAACAGAAGAGAGAGTAAAAACAGAAAGAGAATGATACTCGAAACTTTCTTCATTTCTTCCTCCTTAAAAGAACCATATTCTTAATAGCAAAAATTTTATAAAATGAAGAAAGGTATGCAAAGAAAAAATTTCGAGCCTTAAAATCCTCGTTCGTAGAAAAGGAACAGATTCATATTCATACAGGAGGAGGTTAGAAAGATGCGAGTTTACGGAACATTCTGGACTTGACTTTTTCATCGGTGCTTTTTTCTCTGCGAAAAGGTGTGTCTTCACCGTGCCTTTCGTGTATCATTTACTTTGCGTAGGCGGGCTGAAGGAGAGAGACTGTGAAAAATCTCCTTATCGGAGTCGGCATAGGAGTGGCACTTGCCGTCTTGATGGCAGCGGTTTTTTATTCTGTTCTGCTTGAAAGGAGGATGCGAGAATCCGAAGCCGAGGCGGAGGTGGCGAAAAAAGAGGTTTCCCGACAGGCGGAAATTCTTGAAGAATTGAGGAAGAGACTCGATTCTATGACCCGAGAAAGGGATGAACTTTTTCTCCGCAATCTCGAACTGGAGGCGAAAAAGAGTGAGTTAGGAGAGGCTCTTGAGGCTGCGAAGACGGAGTTAGCGAAGATAAAAGAGGCGTTAGCGAAAGGAGAGTTCACCGTGAAGAGTCCGTCGAAGCCGCCAGTGCAGGAGACGGCGAAGACGGAAGAAGAGAAGAAGTGGGAAGAGGAGATGAAGAGGCTGACGGAGATTTTTACGAAAGCGCTGACAATCGGCGAAGAAGTGCCGGAAGAAGCGGCGAAAGATTTAGACCTTACAGAAGGACAGCGTTTATCCTTAAACGATGTTCTGAAAGACGAAAGCGGTAGGATGAGAGAGGCTTTGAAGGGGTTTCTTAAGGAGAATGTAAAGATTGCTTCCGAAGAAGTTGAGAAGATGGATTTTGCGAAACTGGTGATGAGCGCTTTGACGGCAATCACTGAAGACATACAGAACCTCCAGAAGTTGAGCGAGGACAAGGAAGCGGCTCAGAAAATGATGGAAGGGAGATTTGACTTAGTCGAGTTTCTTGGCAAGGAGAGTCCGACAGTCAGGTTGGGGTATGCTCTTTACAAGCAGAGGAAGAAAACTCAAGAAGAGATGAGGCGTTTCTTAACGGAAGAGCAGACGAAAAAAGTGAATGAGACTTATCTGCGCGAAGATATATACAAATTTCCGCCCAATATGCCGTTGAGTTTCTACGGCACCGATTTCTCGAAATTAGGGCGGTGACTATCCGGCGAGACAGGCAGGAGAAAAAGAATGGGTATGAGAAGGAAAGAATGGGCGTACAAAACGGTTGAGGCGCGTTCTCTTCTCTTAAAGAGTGTCAGAGAATTTTTTTACAAAGAAGGGTTTCTCGAAGTCGAAACCCCTATTATGGTCTCGTATCAGTGTCTTGACCCGAACATCAAAGACCTGTCTGTTGTTGTGCAGGATTTTTCTGGTAGAAAGCAGAAGTTCTTTTTGAGCGCCTCTCCTGAGAACGAAATGAAGAAGATGTTAGCGGCGGGATTTGAAAGAATCTTTCAGATTACAAGAGGTTTTAGAGACGGAGAAGTGACGAGGACTCACAACCCGGAGTTCACCATCTTAGAATGGTATCGCAAAGATGCGGATTACAACGATATGATGGAGGACACAGTTGCGCTCATCCAAACCGTTGCAAATGCTCTGGGAAAGGAGGAGATAAGTTATCAAGGGATGAAGTGCGCCCTCTTCGAAGAATGGGAGAAACTCTCCCTGAGTGAAGCGTTCAGGAGGTATGCAGGTGCGGAGTTGTTCTCGGAAAGAGAAGACTGGGAAGACTGGTTTTTCAAGACCTTGATAGAGAAGGTTGAGCCGAAACTGGGGATGGGAAGACCAACTTTTCTGTATGACTATCCAAAGAGACTCGGGACAATGGCGAAGGAGAAAGAGGGGAGAGCAGACTTACTGGAGCGGGTGGAACTTTACATATGCGGGATGGAGTTAGCGGACGGTTATTCGGAACTGACAGAGGCGGAAGAGCAGGAAAGGAGGTTTCGGGAAGCATCCGAGCGAGAAGGTAAAATAATGGATGTAGAGTTGTTGGATGCTCTAAAAAAGGGGCTGCCGCGGTGCGCCGGAATCGCATTAGGAATTGACCGTCTGCTGATGTTGTTCATCGATGCGCCGAGCATCGCTGATGTGCTTTCTCCCAACTTTTCAAACCCTGCCTGAAAATCCTGCTGCTTTTTCCTGCAAGAGAGGATGTGACTTGTTTCTTAAGCGGAGCAAATGTATCATATAAGGGTGAAAGGTTTATAAGGAGATAGGGAATGGCGCTCAATGGCTATGCAGGTGGAATCTTACGAGTTTGTGTGGAGAAGAAGAAGCACAGAATCGAGTCTATTACTAGAGAGTTTGTAGACCTCTGGGTTGGGGGGCGGGGGTTCGGAGCGAAGATTCTTTATGATGAGGTGAAAGAAGTCGAGCCGCTGTCTGGAGGCAACAAAGTCATCGTTGCCACAGGACCGCTTGCCGGGACGCTATGCCCACAAGGAGCGAAAACATCTTTCCACACCAAATCGCCGCTCACAGGTGGCTATGCGGATTCGAATATGGGTGGACTGTTTGCTCCTGAAATGCGTTATGCGGGCTACGATGCGCTCATAATCGAAGGTGTTTCGAGAGCACCTTGCATCATCGTAATTGACAACGAGAAGGTAGAGATACGAGACGGAAAAAAATATTGGGGCAAAGGAGCGATTGAAACAGAACTTGCTCTCAAAAAAGAACTCGGAGAAGAGTTCCAGATTGCGACTATTGGTCCTGGCGGTGAAAATCTCGTCAAATACGCCTGTGTTAACCACGATTACGGGCGGGAGGCAGGGCGTGCTGGAATCGGCGCAGTTCTCGGACATAAAAAGGTCAAAGCGGTCTGTATTCGCGGGGACAAAGACATTCCCATCGCAGATTCGAAAACGCTCGAAGAAGTCTCAAAAAGACTCTTTGAAACGATGAGAAAACATCCGGCTTTTACCGACTGGCAGAAATATGGAACTTCGCAGGTTGTTCCTTGGGCGAGCGAAATCGGAGCGCTACCGACGCGGAACTTCCAGAGCGGCACCTATGAAAACGCAGAAAAACTCGACCACAAGCATATGCGCAAAGAACTCGTCAAACTGGATAAAGCCTGTTTTGCCTGTCCGATGTGTTGCGGAAAATACTCTTATAGTCGAAAGTACAATGTTTATTGCGAGGGATCGGAATACGAGACGACTGCGCTTTTAGGCGCAAACTGCGCCATTGAATCAATAGAAGATGTCATCTACGCAAACTACCTCTGCGATGAACTTGGAATCGACACTATCTCGGCAGGCAATGTCATAGCGTTCGTGATGGAGGCGACGGAAAAAGGGCTGATGAAAGGATGCAGATTCGGCGATGCGCAAGGGCTGTTTGAACTCATCAAAAAGATTGCGAAACGAGAAGGAATCGGAGACTTGCTTGCAGAAGGGGTTAAAACTGTTTCAGAGAAGGTCGGGGGCAAGGAGTTTGCTGTTCAGGTGAAAGGGATGGAGCAGAGCGGTTACGAAAGCCGCGGTGCGCCTTCAATGCTACTTTCCTACCTCACCTGCGATGTTGGCGCACATCATAACCGTTCCTGGTCTATCACACGCGACATCTCGGAAGGACGGAATGTTCTCGAAGGAAAAGCGGAATGGGTCATCGGTCTTCAGCATAAGCGCCCGATGTTCGATATGCTCGGTCTTTGCCGTCTTGCTTGGGTCGAGTTTGGAATCGACTTGAACGACTATGTCAAAGCGTTCAATGCGGTCACGGGTCAGAACTGGACTCTTGACGAACTGCTGCTTGCATCCGAGCGTGTCTGGAATCTAACACGGTGTTACTGGTTCAGAGAAGTGAAAGGATTCGGCAGAGAATGGGATATGCCTTACGAGCGTGCGATGAAAGAGCCTGTTCCTGATGGAGCAACGAAGGGGATGCTGATGAGTAAGGAGAAAGTGGACAGGTTGCTGGACGATTATTATAGATTAAGGGGTTGGGACAAAAACGGCAAGCCGACGAAAGCGAAACTGAAATCTCTGAAACTCTCCTTCACCATCTCCGATTTATATTAGCACTCCTTTTACTAAAGAGGATTAAGGATGCCTACACCGAGGAATTGGGAAGATGAATTAGTGAGCGAAGGGCTTTCACTTCAAGGATTCTGTCGTTACAAACTTTCCTTTTAGAGCGCCGAAGGGGAGAAGAGGTGAAAGAGTGATGCAGAAGTAATCGGAGCAAAGAAGAAAAAAGACTTTCTCGAAATTTGTCACATAGAAACTGGGCAGATTGTGGGCAAGAGGCTTCCGCAAGTTTTTCAGGGCGCAGTTTAACCATACAGGAGAAGAGGAAAAGATTTACATCTATTGTCGCATTTTCGTCTTCTCGCTTACTTAACCGAGTCTAACTCTTTCGAGCATCTGTTGGTCGGAATGATGCTACGAGTCTTAGAAGAACAATTCTTTGAGTTAGCCGAGAATTTTTTCGACCTCTTCGGCGTCTAAATCGCTGACAAGAGGTATTCCGCTAATCTTCGCTGCCTGTGGCGTAAGCGCTGCTATATCATCTCTCGTTATGTATTTCAAAGCGAACTTGCGCGCACCACACATCAATTGCCTCATCCCTTGAGCCAACCGCTCGTAATATGTATATAGTGCAATTGCGGAAGTTGGGATTCTCTCGTAGTCTTTGCCGTATTCGCGCTTCAGATGCTCTGCCGTAACAAAAATGGTTTCGCGTGTTTTGCCGTAGCGTTCGAAGAAGATAGGCACATTGCCGCTTGCGATGAGATTACCAATGGTTTTGCCGACCATTGCTGCCGCAAGAGGACCTCTCGCCATACCAATCGCTTTCACATAAGGAGCGCAGAGAGCAAATCCTTTGAACATTTGGTCTTCGAGAACAAAGCCGCTCGCAAGCACTATATCGGGGACATACTCACCCTTCTTTGCGAGGCGTTCGCAATACTGATACAGAAGTGACCACAATTCGATTCCGGGGACGCCCCATTCGTTCATCATCCGCCAAGGGCTCATACCGGTGCCACCGCCTGATGCGTCCACTGTGAGATAATCAATCTTTGCAATTGAAGACCACTTGACGGCGCGGGCGAGGTCAGCAGGACGATAAGCGCCTGTCTTGAGCGAGACAAATTTTGCACCTGCCTTGCGGAGTTCTTCTACTCGCTTGAGGAATCCCTCCTCTGTGACCATTCCGACGCGGGAGTGGCGCTCGAATTCAGTAAAGGCTCCTTTTTTGAACTCATCAACAACCTTCGGGTCAAGCGGGTCAGGCAGGACAACATAGCCGCGTTTTTTCAAGAGTTGCGCCTTTTCGAGGTTTCTGATTTTAACTTCACCGCCGATGTCTTTCGCCCCCTGCCCCCATTTCAACTCAACAGCAGTCACACCCAACTTCTCAATCGCATACTCCTGAACACCAAGTCTCGTATCCTCGACATTAGCCTGAAGGACTATTTCACCGTACCCATCACGCTGCCATTCCTTAAACAGCCCCACGCGCCTTTCGAGTTCCGGTGAACGAACGACTCTACCGTTCTTGATTTCCGATTTCTCGTCCATTCCACAAACATTCTCGCCAATCGTGAGAACCGTTCCCGAAATAGCCGAGCCGATTGCCAATCCTTCCCAGTTCTGCAAAGCGATATTAGTCGAACCAAGTCCTGGAATAACAATCGGCAAACGGAGTTTAATTCCTTTACCACGACCCAACTTCGATTCAAGGTTCACATTCGGGAAGATAGCCTTGTCGGAATCTTCTTCAATTCCGACCGCACCGACGGTGGTTCCCATTATGTTGAAATGGGACAAATCAACAGGATAATCTTTCTGCGACGCCGTCGTGATGATTCCGAATGGCTGGGGATATATGCACTCGTGTCCGCGGTATGCGCTCTTTCCGATTTCGCACATGCCGATGCAGCCGTCAACGCAAGTGACGCACATGCCGCTTACTGGACACCAGTCACCTCCCGTTCTGTTCTTCGTCAGTGTTGCTGCCGTCGCATTATACCTTGTGAAAGTCATCTCCTACCTCCTTTCTCCTATAAGTTTTTGAACTTATTATTTTCCATATGCTCTGTGTCCTTCCGGACCCACACTTTCAGAACATTTCACGCAAACAGGACAAGTCTCTACAACAGCAACATTCAAGCAACCGCCACAAATGCCTTCAACCAACTGTCCTGCTCTACAAGCGCGCATACAGACAGGACAAATCCATTCACAACCGTTACAGTTGCGGCATTCAGCAGGAGTCATCTCAAACGGCGTGCCGACCTTGCGCGATGTGCCGCGTCCAACAAACCCTATTCCGCCCGACTGCATCTGCTCCTTGCAATAGCGCACACACAAACCACAGAGAATACAACCTCTATCTTTGATTTTGAACCGCACCTTCGTAACGCCCATATTCGCTGCCATATCCTGCAGCACTTTTGAGTTCGGGCAAGTAGAAAGTAACAACTCAAGAATAACCTTCCTCACCTTCTTCACCCTCTCGGAATTGGTGAAAACAACCATTCCATCCGAGACAGGAAGGGTGCAGGAGGCATCGAGCGAAGACCTTTTTCCTCGAATGAGTTCGACGATGCAGAGACGACAAGCGCCGTAAGGAGTCAGCCCTGGGTAGTAGCAGAGAGTAGGAATAACAATTCCCATCTCTCTTGCCGCTTCAAGAACGGTCGTTCCTTTTGGAGCCCTTACCTTTATTCCATCAATTGTCAGTTCAACCATATCTGCCATAACGCTTATCTCCTACGAAACTATCACCGCCCCAAACTTACAACTCTCACGACACAACCCGCATTTTATGCACTTTTCCTTATCAATTTTGTAAGGCTCTTTCTTCTTACCTGATGCTGCCTTTGTTGGACAGACTTTGGCACACTTGCCGCAACTCTTGCATTTCTCTTCGTCAATGGAAAAAGTTATGAGCGCTTTGCAGACGCCGGCAGGGCACTTCTTCTCGTTTATGTGCGCCTCGTACTCGTTGCGGAAATACTTGATGGTCGAAAGAACGGGATTGGCAGCCGTGCGCCCCAAACCGCACAATGAACCATCTTTTAAGACTTCGCCCAACTCCTCAAGAAGCGAGATGTCTTCTTTTCTACCTTTCCCTTCCGTTATGTCAGTGAGAATGTCAAGCGCTCTGTCTATTCCTTCACGACAGGGGACGCATTTGCCACACGACTCTTCTGACAAAAACTTCATAAAATATCGCGCAACATCGATCATACAAGTCCCCTCGTCCATAACAATCATTCCGCCCGAGCCCATCATTGAGCCCAACTCTGTTAGCCGCTCATAATCAACAGGTGTGTCCAACAACCACTCTGGAATACAACCGCCAGAAGGACCGCCAGTCTGGACGGCTTTGAATTTTCTGCCACCTGAGATACCACCGCCGATGTCGTAAATTATTTCTCTCAGAGTAATACCCAAAGGCACTTCCACAATTCCTGTGTTGTTGATTTTTCCCACAAGCGAAAAAGTTTTCGTCCCTTTGCTCTCCGCCGTGCCAATAGATGCAAACCAGTCTGCGCCTTTGTTGATGATAAGAGGCACATTCGCCCAAGTCTCAACATTGTTTATATTTGTCGGTTTGCCCCAGAGACCGCTCACAGCGGGAAACGGGGGTCTGGGACGCGGCATCCCGCGCTTTCCTTCAATCGACGCAATAAGTGCGGTCTCTTCTCCACAGACAAATGCCCCCGCACCTTCTCTTACCTCAATGTCGAATGAGAAACCGCTTCCGAGGATGTTTTCACCAAGTAATCCATACTGGTGTGCCTGCTCAATCGCAAGCCTGGTATACTTCACCGCGATAGGGTATTCGGCGCGAACATAAACGAATCCTTTTGTTGCGCCAATAGCATACGCACCGATAATCATTCCTTCAATTACGGAATGTGGGTTGCCTTCCATTACACTTCTGTCCATAAAGGCACCAGGGTCTCCTTCATCACCGTTGCAGATTATGTATTTCTCGCTTCCTGGTGAATTTCGACAGAACCGCCATTTGCGTCCTGTAGGAAACCCTGCACCTCCTCGCCCCCGTAGTCCACTTTTCTCTACTTCGACGAGAACCTGTTCAGGGGTCATCTCAAAAAGCGCTTTCGCAAGCGCCTGGTATCCGCCCACGGAAATGTAATCATCAATCGAGGTAGGGTCAAGATGTCCGTTATGTTGAAAAACAAGCCTTTTCTGATGTGCGTAAAAAGGTATCTCATTGTTATGTTTTATCCTCTGCTTGGTTACAGGGTCACGGTATAGAAGTCTATCTACAAGTTCTTTCTTTATTATCGTTTTTTCAATGACTTCTGGAACATCTTCAGGTTTAATGGAAACATATGTGTATTGCCAAGGATATATAATAGTAACAGGTCCCTTTTCGCAGAAACCGTGACATCCTGTCATCTTAACGAGAACCCTGTCGCTTAACGAGAGTTTCTCCACCTCTTTTGTAAAGGCAGAGCGAACATCGTAACTTCCGAATGCGCTACAACCTGTGCCCCCACATACAGCGATAACCATTTCCCAGCGCTCTTTTTTCTTACAAACTTCCTCTGCATATGTTTTAAGTTCTATCGGACTGCTAATCTGCCTTGCCATTGTTCTCTTCTCCTATCGATGATTCTTGAATACTTGCTCCTTTATACTGTCTGACTAACACACGAACTTTTTCAGGATTCATCTGACCATAGTATCTTTCATCCAACACAACGACAGGAGCAAGTGCGCAAGCACCTAAGCAAGCAACAGTCTCAAACGAAAAACTCAAATCTTCAGAAGTCTCTCCTTCTTTTAAACCGAGCTCTTGCTCTACCGTTTCAATCACTTTTGCCGCTCCGCGAACATGACAGGCTGTTCCACGACAGCAGCGAATCGTGTGTTTTCCGCGTGGGGTCAAATAAAACTGTGCATAAAAGGTGACTACCCCGTAGAACCTTGAAAGCGGAATCCGAAAATGGTGCGAAGCCTTAACAAGCGCCTCCTTCGGCAAGAAACCATACTCCGCTTGGATAGCCTGTACGAGGGGAATGAGTATGCTCTCCCCTTTACCTTCAAACCCTCTGAAAATCTTCTCGAGCGCCTTTAAATCTACTTCTCTTACTATGCCTGTGGCCACCTCATCTGCCTCCGGTAAACCAAGTCTATATCCAAATATATTCAACAAAGAAACTCTATCAAGGTTAAACTGATTTTTACAAGCATGATGTTAAGGGATGCTAAAAACGGAAAGCGGGTCTCATCCTGTCTCTGATACACATCT
>JAOAAR010000192.1 GCA_026418755.1 Planctomycetota bacterium | reverse complement strand
GCGCGCATCACCGCCTCGTGGTTGCCCATCACGGCACCCCACAGAATAGATGCTGCTATAGATGCCCCATAACTTCTTGAAAAAGCCAGAAACGGCACGGGAAGAGTGAGAGCCGGTATGGTGAGAACCGCTTTTATCCCGACCTTGTCGTATATTTTACCAACGAGAAGCGCCACAATAGCGTCAACTCCCATTGCGACAGCATAGAAAAGAGGGATTTGTCCTTCAGTCATTATTTCGCATTTCTTGAAGTGAAAGGAGAGCAGGGGGAAGTTTGTAAAGCCTGTGACGCTTAAAAAGGTGAAGAGCGCATACAGACTGAATGCTCTTGGGAGACCATTTTCTCCTTTCTTTTCTACTGGCGCTTCCATTTTTGCGGGAGCGGGAAACTTCATTCTTGCGGCAAATAGTGTGCCAAGGGAACATAGTGCCGGGAGCCAGAAAAATGAGAACCCTTCGCGGTAAGTGTATTTGAGGAAGAATGTTGCGCAGAAAACAAGAGGACCTAACACTGCGCCGATTTGGTCCAGTGCCTCGTGTATGGCGAATCCCCAGCCTCTGCCGACAGTTTTTGTAGCATAAGAAAGGATGGTATCGCGTGCAGGCGCTCTCAATGCTTTGCCGATGCGTTCAAGGAGAAAAAGAAGAGCGGCTATCTGCCAGTAACCTGCGAATGCTAAGAGGGGGATTGAGAGCAGCATTCCGTAACCAAGCCCTGTAAAAAGCCAGTATTTTTTGGTCTTGTCAGACAGATAGCCTGACAGAAGACGCAGAGCATAGCCCAAAAACTCTCCTGCTCCTGATGTGAACCCGACCACTGTGGCAGACGCACTGAGAGAGAGTAGAAAAGGACCGCTGACGCTTCTTGCTCCTTCGTATGTTATGTCACCGAAGAGACTGACCATTCCCATCAAGAGAATAAGATGATATGCTCTCTTTTTGACGCTGCCTGCTTGCTGTTCGTTCAATCCGTATCTCCGAAAGCAGTATATTAAACAGAACAGGAGATGGATTATCAAGCCTCTTCGGCATTTATAATTTTCTGGTTGACATTTGGTGTTAGGGGTGATTACCATTAAAGGGGGTTGGAGGAGTTAGATGTGAGGTGGATTGTCGGGCTTGTGGTTGTTGTGAGTTTTATTGGTTGTGCAGTCGAGCCTGAGTTGTATGAGAAGCCTCGTGGGTTACCGAGGCATCATTCTGGGGTCTATCACCGTGCGCCGTGGGCATATGTGCCTCCTGTGCAGTTGGAAAAGGAAATGGAAGACTTGACATACGAGTATGCGTGGCGGGATTGGCTGACAGAGAGGAGTACAAGGTGGGCTGCTTACGAGGTAGACCTTGACCTTGCATTCAGGAGGGGGGTTAGCGAGATGGAGGCGTTTGCAGCAGAAGTAGGGGTTGACGAAGCACAAAAAAGATGGATGATTCCACCGTTGTATCCTCCTGTTAGTGGAGGAAGGCACTATCCTGGTTTTAGTGATTTTGGATGGCGGATGAGCCCTTTCTGGCATACGCTTAAGGAGTGAGTGCGCCGTTCTGACACTACTTTTTCTAATCGAGGCTCACATTTTCTGTGTGGTATAGAGTTTGCTTTTTATTGGAAGGGGTCTGTATTGGGAGAAGAGGAGATGGCTGAGAGTTACACAGACAAGATTATCGGGATAGACTTGGGGACGACCAACTCGGTGGTTGCCGTGGTAGAGGGAGGTAAGCCGAATGTGATTGTGAATCAGGAAGGGGAGCGTTTGACTCCTTCGGTTGTAGCGTTTACGGACAAGGGTGAGAAACTGGTGGGTACCATAGCGAAGCGGCAGGCGATTACGAATCCGAAGAACACGGTTTATTCAATCAAGCGGTTTATGGGGCGGAGGCGTTCTGAGGTTTCTGTAGAGGAGCAGATGGTGTCATATCCGATAGTTGGAGAGAGAGATGAGTTGGTGAAAGTGCGCCTTTCTGCGATTGGGAAGGATATGACTCCGCCTGAGATTTCTGCGTTGATTTTGATGAAGTTGAAGGAGGCGGCAGAGAATTATCTTGGTGCGAAGGTGAAGAAGGCGGTGATTACAGTTCCTGCCTATTTCAACGACAGTCAGCGGCAGGCAACCAAGGATGCGGGGACAATTGCAGGTCTTGAAGTGATGAGAATCATCAATGAGCCTACCGCTTCGGCGTTGGCGTACGGACTGGATAAGGAGAAGGAGCAGAAAATAGCGGTTTTCGACCTTGGTGGCGGGACTTTTGACATATCCATTCTTCACATCGGGAAGGTAGATGGTGAGAGCGTCATTGAAGTTCTGGCGACCAATGGTGACACTCACTTAGGGGGTGATAACTTCGACCAGGTGGTGATTGACTGGTTGGTTAGCGAGTTCAGACGGGAGACGGGGATAGATTTGACGAAGGACCCAATGGCGCTTCAGAGATTGAAAGTTGAGGGGGAGAAAGCGAAGTGTGATTTATCTTCTTCTCTTGAGACGGAGATAAACCTGCCGTTTATAACTGCGGACGCCTCTGGGGCAAAACATCTTGTGAGGAAGTTGACGCGCGCCAGATTGGAAGAGATGACAAGGCATTTGGTTGAGAGGTGTCGTCAGCCTGTTATTCAGGCGCTTCAAGATGCGAAATTGACTCCTCGTGATATTGACGAGGTGATTCTGGTAGGCGGTGCTACTCGGATGCCTGCTGTGCAGAGATTTGTGAGAGACCTTTTTGGGAAGGAGCCGAACAAGGAGGTGAACCCGGATGAGGCGGTAGCGCTTGGGGCTGCCATTCAAGGTTCGGTTCTGGCGGGCGAGAAAAAAGACCTGTTGCTGATTGATGTGACTCCGCTTTCGCTCGGAGTGGAGACGCTTGGAGGCGTAATGACTCGTCTTATCAACCGCAACACAGCGATACCGACGCGCAAGAGCGAGGTGTTCACGACGGCGGCGGATAATCAGACGAGCGTAGAGGTGCACATCTTGCAGGGGGAGCGCGAGATGGCTGCCGATAACCGGACGCTGGGAAGGTTTCAACTGACTGGGATTCCGCCTGCGCCGAGAGGAGTGCCGAAAATTGAGGTTACATTTGATATAGACGCTAATGGTATTCTGAATGTGACTGCGAAGGATATGGCGACAGGTAAAGAGCAGTCTATAAGGGTGATAACATCAAGCGGTTTGAGCAAGGAAGAAGTGGCGAGGATGAGCAAAGAAGCGGAGCGGTATGCGGAAGAGGACAGGAAGAAGCGGGAGTTAGCAGAGGCACGCAACCGTGCCGACTCTGTTGCTTATCAAAGCGAAAAGTTTCTCCGCGACTATGGCGACAAACTGGACGCAAGTTCGAAGAAGCAGATTGAGGAGAAGGTGAACCGTCTCCGCCAGTTATGTCAGAGCGGCACCGATAAAGGTGAGATTGAGCGGGAGATAGCGGAGATGGAAAAATTATGGGGGAAGTTCCATCAGGTGGCGGAGGAGATGTATAAGAAGGCGACTTCATCGTCTGGAGGCGGGCAGCAGACTGGAGGATATTCCGCTCAAACCCGACCTCCCCCAGGCGGTGAGAGCAGGAGAGCAGGTAAAGATGGCGATGTAATTGACGCTGATTTTGAGGTCAAATGAGTGGTTTCCAAGCATCAAGGGCACGAGACAAAATAACTTGTAAAACAGTTTTTGGTGTGATGTTTCCAACAGTTTGAGCGACATATTAGTATGATGTAAGGATGAGTTGGAGGATTTTTTATGCGAGGTAATGTGATTTTTTTTGTGGTTGGGATGTTTCTTGCTGCAGTAGTTGGAGTGGTTTCAACTTTCGCAATGCAAGTGCTGTTCAGCGAAAAGCAAGAGGAGAAGCAGACTTCTTCTGTGAGTGAGACGGTCGCAAGAACTGTGAAGAGTGAAGTAAGCGGTTTGAAATCTTCTGTTGACCAGAGGTTTAATGAACTGTCGGCGTCGCTTGACGCTATTAACGGCAGGGTTCAGTCGCTGGAGAAGAGTATGGAGAAGAGTATTGAGAAGTTAGCGGCGAGAGTTGCGAGTGCGCCTGCGGTGGCGGAGGGGGGAGCGGTGGCACCTTCCAGCGGCAGCGTTGATACAGAGACTGTTAAGAGAGTGTTGGAAGAGGCTGAGAGGATAAGGGAGGAGGAGAGAAGGAGGCAGTTTGAAGGGTTCAGAGAGCAAGCCACAAAGGCGATGGTAGAACGAATAGAGAAATTTGGCACGGACAAGGGATGGGATGCAGGCAAGGTAGAGGCGG
>JAOAAR010000191.1 GCA_026418755.1 Planctomycetota bacterium | reverse complement strand
GACTTTGAAGATGAGGGGCTGCTCGTAAGGGGAATCGCAGTAACGGGCGGTGATTTTGAGTGCCCACATAAGGGTTTCTTCGTCTGGTTTGCCGAAGAGGAGAGCGGTGGGTCCCATCACTTCTTTTGGCTCTATCCGAACAGCGTGGTTAGGGCGGAGTCTGTCAAGGGCAGAGTTTTCGGATTCGTTTCGCCCGACGACCAGTTTTGCCTCTTTCATCCTGAAATGGCGTCCGATCCGTAAAATTTCAATCTCTGCGAGGGAGCGGTAGCCATGAATAAACAAATCCTTCAATCTTTGTGAGTAGTTTTCGTCTGTGAGAAGACAGCCTCCCGCAGGTTGTGGGTACTCTTTGATTCCCAACTCTTCTGTTAGAATCAACTGTCTGCGTCTGCTTCTGCCGCTTATATCCTGGAGTTTTTCTCTGTCAATCAATCCTTTTTGTTCTGCCACGGTCGGCTTCAAGAGTTTTGCTGAAAGGGGCCTCAAAATATATCCTTCGAGCCCTGATTCTTTTTCTGTCAGAAGCAGCGTGCGGTGAAACTGGGTCATCGGACGCTGTCCGACCACTTCGCCTGTTGAAATGAAGTCTGCCCCTGCCGAACGCATCATTTCCCCTGCTTTTTTGAACATCAGAATTTTACAGTCAATACAAGGGTTCATACATCCGCCGTAGCCGAACCTCGGAGCCTTGACCATTTCGACTGCATCATCTGTTATGTCAACGCATTTCAGGTCTATTCCGTATCGTTTCTTTGCGAGTGATTTTGTCTCTTCTACGCTTCGGTGATGGCGAAGCGGAAAAAAGAGGGAAAAGAAACGCACTGGTATCACTTCAACGCCTAATTTTTCCAGGAGTTTCAATGAGACCAGGGAATCAAGCCCGTCTGAGAAAAGATGAATACATTTTGCCATCCGGAAACTCCACCAAATTTCATCTTATGTATGAATTATATAAACCTATTTCACTCTTTTCTCAACCAGATTCTGCTTCTAATGTTGTTTTTTTCTTGCCCCCTTCGTCCTTATCAGTATAATCTTCTGTGGAATTGAGGATAGGATATGGACCTAAACCTTGAGATAGCGAGAGATATAACAGCGGCTATGGCTCCCTCTTTTAATGGGGATTCGCGGCTTGCGGCGCTGGCGTTCCAGCGGCTTTATGCTGTTGTTAAAAAATACGGTGACGAAGAAGGAAAACTCATCGCTTGTGCTATTGTGTCTGCTATGGGAGAGCAGTTCAAAGGCAATATTGACGCTGCGTGTGAGGCGTTTGAAAGGGTTATGGCAGCAGTTGTTATAAGCAAGAGTAGAGGAGTCTCGCCGACTACTCATCCTGATGTTATGAAGCAGTCAGGGACTCATCGAATGAGGCTTGGTGAGCAAGATGAAGGGGCGAGATAGCCAACAGAACCCTTTCTGCTTCGTATGAATTTATGACGGAAGAGGAATTGAGGAATAGGAGGTTTTGGAAGGTGCGAACTGTTCTCATTTTAGTTTTTTTACTCCTTTCCTTTTTCGCCGTGTCTGCGCAGGAGAAAAACAAAAAGTTGAATGAGTTTGACGAAGAATCTTCTCTTCTTTACCGGAAGACAGCGATGACGGTTGTAGCGATAAATTCTGAAGCTCCTGCAGGCAATTTTATCGGAAGCGGCGTTATTATCTCATCTGACGGGCTTGTCTTGACAGTGATGAGTGTTGTTCCTCCTGGCTCCCGTAAAATTGAGGTTCTCCTTTCAGATGGACGCAGGTTCGATGCTAAACTGGTGGGGTACGAAGAGCGCAATACCGTCTCTCTTATCAGGTTGAAGGATGCAAACAATCTCACCTATGCCACACTCGGTGATTCTGACAAAGTAAAGCCTGGCTCTTTTGTCATCTCTGTTGCAGATGTCTATAACAGCATCGTTAACGAGAGGCAGCCTGCGGTGAGCCTGCGGACTATCAGCGGGATTTATCGGCTACGCCGAGGCGATGGTCACTATAAAGGAAGAGTTCTTGAATTTGATGCTGCCTTGAACCAAGGCTCTGATGGAGGGCCACTATTCAACCTGAAAGGAGAAGTTGTCGGCTTGATGGTTCTCGATTACTCTTACGCGAAATGGCTGGGCTGTGCTATTCCCATCAATCAGATAAAATACATTCTTGAGGATTTGAAGCAGGGTAGAAGGATTACGCCGCGTTACGGTCTGACTCTTGAAGACGACCCTCATCCTGATGGGGGAGTGGTTCTTAAGACGGTTGAGAGAGGGAAACCTGCTTTTCAAGGGGGGTTGCGGCGCGGTGATGTGGTCGTTGAGTTTGACGGTGAGAGAATCGAAACACCGGAACAACTGGCAATAGAACTGACCGTGGTTCCTCCTGGGACGGATGTTGTATTCACAGTGCGGCGGGGGGGGGAATTGAAAAAATTCATCGTCTCCGTTGCAAAGATTTGTGAGGAGCCTCCAAAAGAGAAAGTTCCTGTTACTTGCGGTATCATTCTCGAAGAAAAAGACGGTAAACTGTTGGTTGAGAGTGTGGCGAAGGATTCGCCGGCGGAGGTTGCAGGGGTTGTGAAAGGGGATGTGGTGGTCGAGATTGACGGCAAGGAGGTTAAAAGAGTTGAAGACTATCAACGAATCTTGAATGATAAATCGCCAGGCGATGCTATTCATTTCAAAATCCAGCGCGCGGACGGCACGAAAGATTTTGTCCTTAAACTGGTAGAAATTAAGTGAGGTGCTGAGGATGAGAAAAGTGGTTCTGTTCGTTCTGCTCGTTTTTGGTGCGTTTTATCTGACTGCGGCAGAGACTCCCCATTTGCGGCTTCTTTCTGCCCTTGAGAAGCAGATGCAGAGAGCCGCAGAGAAAGTTGCTCCTTCTGTCGTTTCCGTCTATGTGGAGCGAGACTTTTCGCAGAAAGAGGGGGAGGAGATAGAAGGCTGGCTTCCAGGAAGAGCTGCGGGGCAGGGGGGGCAGTACAGAACCCGCCCGAATGCACCCGTATCGGGTGTGATTATCTCTGAGGATGGAATCATTGCAACAACCAGATTCAATGTCCGCGGCAAAAACATTAAACAGATTACGGTCCATCTTCCAGATGGAAGAGTATTTGAAGGAGTCCGACTTGGTTATGACGAGAACACGGATGTCGCTCTTATCAAGATAGAAGCCGACGGGTTACCTGCTCTTAAGTTCTTTGACACTACTGCTCTTAAAGTTGGGCAATTCATTGCTGTAGTCGGACGGGCAGAGGATAGAGTTTCTCTCACCTTAAACATTGGAATCATCAGTGCTTTGAATCGCATCAGTGGCAACTGCTTTCAGCACGATGCTCAACTCAACTACGGTAACGCGGGGGGAGCAGTAGTTGACATTTACGGTAACTTTCTTGGTATTGCTTCTTATGTGAGTACAGAAAGCCCTGCGGGACAGAATTCGGGGGTTGGGTTTGCTGCACCTGCTCATAAAATCAAAGAGAGACTGAAAGAGATGGTAGCAGGCAATAGAATAGAGAAGGAGAAGGTCCCGTATATAGGAGTGGTTGCGGCGGAAGGCGCTGAAGATGTTAAAGGGGCAGTCATTGCACGAGTTGAGCCGAACACCCCTGCAGAAGACGCGGGGCTTAAGGAGAACGATGTCATTGTTGAATTCAACGGCAAAAAGATTGAGAACTGGGATGACCTCCGCCTCGCAATCAAAGAGTGCAAGGTAGGGCAGAGGGTAAAATTAAAGGCAAAGCGGACTGTCGAGGGTGTAGAAAAAATTGAAGAGATGGAACTCACCCTCGGCGCAAGACCTTTCTAATGTGAGGAGGTCTGTCAAGATGAAAAAATTTTCAGTCCTTATTGTGGTGTTTGCTATTGTACTCCTTTTATCGGGCAGCATAAGGAGCGATGAAGCAGAAGAACAGAGACTGGTCGAAGAACTTCAAGATGCTCTTGTCAAATTGGTAGAGAAGGTTTCACCTGCTTTCGTCAATTTTCAAGCAGGTAGCGGTGTCTGTATCTCCGAAGATGGTTTGGTCCTTACCAACCATCATGTTGCAGGGAGAAGTATGAACTGGACAGTCGGGATGCCAGGTGGTCCTATGGGTAAAAGGTACAAAGCGAAGATGCTTTGGATGGACCCTTTTGGCGACATCTGCCTTCTCAGAATTGAAACCAAAGGCGAGAAGATGCCATTCGTGCCGTTGGGGGATTCCGACTCTGTCAAAGTAGGACAGTTTGCTATAGCGCTTGGCACCCCGTTTATGAC
>JAOAAR010000190.1 GCA_026418755.1 Planctomycetota bacterium | reverse complement strand
ATTCGAATGTGTTTACCGCCATCGAGTATGCCTGCTCTTTGTAGTTAGTAGAGAATCCGCTCACCCAGGCACGCACTGTGAAGTTGAACACTCCACTTTCCGTCGGCGTTCCGCTTATTAGTCCTGCGTTCGCTCCTGTCTCAGTAAGCGTCAGTCCATTCGGCAGACCACCGTTTGCAATTTGGCATTCAATTTCAGTGTCTGCTGGGTTTCTACTCGCTATTAAGTTGAACTGATAGTTTGCGTCTCGTATCCCTTCAGGAACAGTCGTCTCCATCTCAAAGCCTTGCACCACGAGCGTATAGTCTTGAAACTTGATTGTACTTTTTTTATAGATAAGCGGGTTTGTGAGCAACCGCGCACTCACACGAAAGCAGAAGAGTCCGGCTTCCGTCGGAGTTCCGCTCAAAATACCACCCTCGCTTAAAGAGAGTCCATCTGGCAGTCTATTCTGATAACCAGGCGGGGGATTAGAATGGGGCAGAAGTGTGATACGGACTCTGGAGTCAGGCGGCGTGCGATTTACTACCAGATTCGCTGAATATGGAACATTGACCGTAAAACCTGGCAGAGAAGATACAAGCGTAAAGCCGACAGATTCTTCCTTGCCTGTTATATTTCCGCAACCTGACAGAAATGAAAAAGCAGCCAATAAGCAAATTACTCTTATGAAAACTCTCATAAACTTACCTCCACAAACTCAGTTTTTATTATTCAATGTAAATTTTAGGATAAAGAAATCGGTTTGGCAAGGGAAAAAAGCCATCTATGTTTGAAAGATAACGAGACAACTTCAATTAGGAAGGAGAGCAAGTTTTTTTGTTTGAACGCTTGAAAGATATGTCAGGAGGGAGAAGAGATAAGATGCTGATAAGCAAACACTACTCTTCTCCCTCGCTGACTCTGAATTCTGCTTTCTAGGTTAAAATTCTGTCTATCAGAATTTTAACACCAAGTCAAACTGAAACCGTTTAAAGTCCGTCTTGTTGTCAAGGTCTTTTTTGTTGAGAAACATCGTTGTACCAAGAGATACATTTTTTGCAACAACGATTTCGAAAGAGAACCTGTGTCCTTCTCCATTGGTTCCTCCGTTCCAGGAGTCGGAATCTGTGAACGCACCGATCACTGCATCTTTTTCCAGTCTGCGGTAGTCATACGAGATAGACCAGTCGCCCGGGCTCTTATTTTTGCCTATGCTGAACCCGAACAGGTAACCTGTGTTATCCTCGCTTGCGCCGTTGTTCTCCACATAATCGGCGAAAAGGATAAATGGGATTTTGCCAGTCTTAAATTTGAACTCAATAAACCACTCTACTTCGTTGTAGTCGTTTGCGTATCTTCCCCCCACGAGGGTGTTGCCAAATCCGTTCGTCGTGAGATAGAATGGTTGATATCCTTTAGTCCTTCCGTAGTTAAAGTAACCTCCGCCAAATTTAAGATTCGTGTCCTCATTAAATTTCAGTGTTAAACCTCCCTGTCCTGCAAAGAGCCATGCATCAGGAGCCGTGGCGCGTTCTTCAACAGAAAAGCCTGCTACTGTAATGAAAGGCTCAACAGTTTTTGCAGAAACTGTATACTTTACAGCGATACCCTCAGGGGATAGGTCGCCATCCCATATCAAGTCACTTTTGCCTGGTATAAGAAGGGGATTCTTCATCTTCCCACCAAGGAAAGACAACTTTTTGTCAATCGGATTCCATTCAAAAAACGCAAGGTCAATATTGATGTCTTTCCTTGTAAATCCACCTGTTAGAGTCTGGTTTGTTGACACAGGGTCTGAGCTGCCGCTCGCCAAACGCAAAGTGAGTTTGAACTCATCGTTCAGTTTCGCTTCTGCACCAAAACGGACACGGATGCGCTCTCTGTTCCTCTCGGTGACATTTTCTTCCTTTATCGTTTCATGTCTCAATCGAAAATCTCCCAACAGAGTGATGTTATCTGTCCAAGGCTTTTTCTCTTCCTTCTTCTCTTCTTTTTTATCCATCACAGGCGCTGTCATGGGTGCCTTTACCTCATCCTCCTTGGCGCCTTGAGCATTACTTTCTACACAAGTTAAAAGAAAAACTCCGACCGCCGTAATCAAAATCCATTTGTTCATTTTTCCCTCCTTTCTTTTGTGGTTGTTGGAATCTGTGATGATGACTCTTCGAATCGGTTCATCCTCTCTCACTTTTCGGGATAGTCTCCCTGCTCATGTTTCATCTCCTTAAAACCTCCTAAGAGACTGATTTCATCCAGTCTCTTCTGAAAAAAGAATAGTTTTGGAAGGTGAAAGAAAGATAAAAACGGTATGAAGAGTTTGTTAAGTTTGTTGGCGTTGATAAGGCTGTAAAATTTACAACAACAAAAGATACTTTTTCTATCTATTCCGCAGGAGATTCAATTATGCTTGTGGGAGAGCAACAGTGAATTTGCTTCCTTTGCCTGGTTCGCTCTGGACGGAGACTTCTCCGCCATAGGCGCTGACGACATGTTTTACTATGGAAAGTCCAAGCCCCGTACCGCCGAGGTCGCGCGAGCGCGATTTGTCAACTCGATAGAACCTCTCAAAGATTCTCGGCAGATGCTCTTTTTCAATTCCTATTCCTGTGTCCGTTACTTCAACAAAAATTTGCCGGTTCTCGCTTCTTACCTCTACTGTGACTGAGCCTCCAGAATTCGTGTATTTCACGGCATTGTCAACAAGGTTTGTAATCGCCTGTCTTATAAGCGCAGAATCACCGATAACCATTAGATGAGGCTCTACAGACTTGAATGTAAGCGATAATTCTTTCTTTCTGGCGAGTTCTTTGAACTGTTCAGTCACCTCGAAGGCGAGTTGTCTTATATCTACCTTCTCTTCTTTTCGAACCATCTTGCCTGCATCAAGAGACGACAATTTGAGGAGGTCTTCAATCAGATTGGAAAGTTGATTGACATTCTTTTCAAGAACAGAAAGGAACTGTTTGCGCTTTACGGGGTCTTCTGCTGCTCCTGCGTTCAGAGTTTCCACATAACCCCTTATGAGACTGACAGGCGTGCGCAGTTCGTGAGAAGCATTTGCTACGAACTCTTTACGCATATTATCTAATCTCCGCATCTCCGTTACATCTCTTATGATGACAAGCACTCCTCTGTGTTGCGGCTGTGGAATAGATGAAGTACAGAGTTCAAGTTCGTACCCTGAAGGTGTCGAAATGTGCGTGGATTCTGTATCTGACCCAGACAGCGCTTTTTTCACCAACACGGTAACTTCATCGTTTCTTACAATCTCACTCAACCTTCTTCCCGGAGTCAGTGTGCAGCCTAATAAGTGTTCTGCTCTCTTGTTAGCGAGTACGATTGTTCCTTCACTATCAAGCGCAACAAGACCATCTGCCATTGAACTGATAATAGTCTCTATTTGCGATTTTCCTCGTGACAAGTTTTCTATCTTTTCTTTGAGTGCATCGCTCATCTCGTTCAGCGCTTTTCCAAGTTCGCCTATTTCACCGCTCGCTATTGTTGAAGCACGGCGCGACAGTTCGCCGGACGCGATTGCCTGGGCAACTTCTTTCATTTCGCAAATTGAATGCGTCAGATGTCTCAAAACAAAGAACCCTATGATGAGTGCAAGGAGGGTTGTGACTGCAAACCCAGCGATTACAGACCTGTTTACATCCCAGAATCTGCTTTTTATTCCTGAAAGAGGTAGTGCAACGCGTGTAACTACACCTGCTCCATCTTTGTGCTTGCGTGCGAAATACATCATCTCGGTCTGAAGCGTGTCACTCCACCTGATGGATATTCCAGTTCCACTGTGAAATGCAGACCTAATCTCTGGACGGTTTTTATGATTCTCCATTTCAGCAGGATTCTTCTCCGAGTCGGCGAGAACATGTCCGTCTGCATCCACAATGGTAATTCTTACATTGGTCTTTTGGGCGAGGTTCTGTATCTTCTCCTGTAAGGCTACTAATCCTTCCGGAATTTCCTCAGAAGTAATCTCTTCAACAAGAGCAGATATTACACTTAACTGGTTCTCTACCTCTTTCTTGTAACGCGTTTGAGCGGAATTTAAAGAGACTACATAAGTGACAGAGGTCCCTACTGCGATTGTCAGTAAGTATAAGACAAAGATTCTGCGGAACAGTATCGAACGCAAAACTACTCCTTCAGTCTGTATCCGACTCCCCGAACAGTCTCTATGATGTCTCCATAACTTCCGAGTTTTCTCCGTAGAGAACAGAGATGCACATCTATGGTTCTGTCAATCACGAACACATCTACGCCTCTGACAAGGTCAATAAGTTGGTTGCGTGTCAACACCTG